>CAIXZV010000268.1 GCA_903924005.1 uncultured Chloroflexota bacterium
CCAGAACCGTATCCACGTCATGGCCCATGTCCCGTAGGCACTGTGCCGCCCGGACGGGGATATTCTCGTCCAGCTTGATCTTCATGCGGCCCATCCTTGGGCCGCACCCTGCGGGCTTCGCCTTCGGCCGCCAGGCCCTTGTCGTCATCGCGTACGCGCTCGCGATGGCGTATCTCGAGTCGGCCATCGTGGTCTACCTCACTACGGCGCTTGGCGGGCAGGTTGGCGTGCTGTTTCCGCTGCAGCCGGCGAGTGCTGTGGGGGCGTTTGCGGCAATCGAAGCCGGGCGCGAGGCGGCGACGCTGGTGATGATCGCCACCGTGGGTGTCTTGGCGGGCCGAAGCGGGCTTGAGCGGCTGGCCTGGGCGGCGGTGATCTTCGGCGTCTGGGACATCGCCTATTACGGGTGGCTCTGGGTGTTCGCCGGCTGGCCCGCCTCGCTTGGCGCGACGGACCTGCTGTTCCTGCTGCCGGTGCCGTGGGCGGGGCCTGTCTGGTCGCCCGTGGCCGTGAGCGTGGCCCTGGTTGGCGTGGGTCTGGCGGCGGCGCGGCGTCTGGGCTCGGGCGGGTCGCTGCGCGTTGACGCCCGTCATTGGGCCGCGGGGCTGGCCGGCGGGGCCATCGTGATCCTGTCGTACACGCTGGACGCCGGGTCGCTCCTGACGGGTGGCGTGCCCGGGCCGTACCCGTGGCCAGTGTTCGCGGCAGGTCTCGGCATGGCGCTGGCAGCCGCGGCCCACGCGTTTGGATGGGCGCGTAAACGAACGCCCGCGACAGCGTCAACGCAGCGCTAACGGCGCGAATCACGGGCGAAACACCGCGGCAACGACGCCTCGCGACATTGGGGCGGCTCCGGACAGACGCGGCCGGACGTCCCACTCGGAGGCCTCCGTTGAGCGCACATCACGAGCCCGGCCATGAGCACGGCCATGAGCACTACCACGAGGACACCGTCGGCAATGCCATCGCTGCCGACGCGGCTGCCGACCTGGCGATCGCCGAGTCTGACCTGAGCCCTGCAGAGCGTTCGCGCCGCAGCTTCCTGACCCGGATGGGCCTCCTGGGCATCGCCGCCGGCGTTGCGGGCATCGCCACCCCGTTTGCGGGTGCCGCTACGGCGAAGGCGTCATCGGCTGCCCCGGCCCGCGCCCTTGCCCTCGATGCCGTCAGCGGCCCCGAGTCCGCCGACGATGTGCAGTGGCTTGCAGGCGACCACCACATCCACACGCAGTACAGCCCCGACGCCCTCTACCGCGTCATGCAGCAGGTGGAGCACGCCAAGCTGCACGGCATCGACTGGATGGTCATCACCGATCACGGCGGCGTGGACCACCAGAAGTACAGCGTGGACCTGACCTACCCGGACATCCTCGCGTCGCGCGCGGCCTACCCGGACATGCTCATCTTCCACGGTCTTGAGTGGAACATCCCCTCCGCCGAGCACGGGACCGTCTTTGTCGCCCCGGGCGCGGGTGAGCGGGACGTCCTCAAGATGTTCGAGGGCTCCTACGACGGCACGGTCAACGGCTGGGGCAGCAGCTCCGCCAGCCACGAGTCGCACGCGCTCGACGGCTTGCTCTTCCTGCGCGACGCCGTGACGAACGGCGCCGTGGACGACGCGCTGTTCCTTGCCAACCACCCGGCGCGCAAGGGCCTTGACTCGCCGCACGAGATCCGCAACTGGCGTGACACCGCCCCGGAGATCGCCGTGGGCATGGAGGGAGCCCCCGGCCACCAGGCCGCCGGCATCCCCGCGCCGTTCGGCACCGGCGCCGGCCGCGGCTTCTACGACAACAGCCCGTCGGCCAACTCGTTTGCCGCGTACCCGCTCGAGTCGTACCTCACCCACGGCGGCTTCGACTGGATGACCGCCAAGGTTGGCGGGCTCTGGGACTCGCTCCTCGCCGAGGGCAAGGGCTGGTGGATCTCCGCCAACTCCGACTCGCACACGATCTGGCGCGACACCTGGGCCAACACCGGCTCCTACACGGGCGGCAAGTGGGGCGACCCGATTGACACGCTCGTGTCGAACGCCGGATTTGGCGACTTTGCGCCGGGCCAGTACTCGCGCACCGTTGTCGGCGCCCGCCGCCGCAACTACGCGTCGGTCATGGCGGCCATCCGCGCCGGTCGCGTCTGGGTCTCGCACGGCGAGCTCATTCGCTCGCTCCAGGTGACGGCCTCGTCGAGCGATGACCACGGCGCAACGCTGGGCGGGACGCTTGTCGTCCGCCAGGGCCGCGACGTCAAGGTCCGCATCGAGATCGGCCTCAACTCCGGCCTCAACGCGAACGGCGATGCCCCGCGCCTCCGCCGCGTGGACCTGATCGCGGGCCCGGTCACCGGCCCCACGACCATCCCTGTTGCCGGCATCACCACCGGCCCCGACGCCAACCGCGACGGCTTCAGCGCCCCCGGCACGTCGGTGGTCCGCCAGTGGGACATCTCGGCCACGAAGGGCAAGGTTGTCCTCACCCACACGTTCGAGAACGTGGACGGCCCGTTCTACTTCCGCGTCCGCGGCACCGACGGCAACGTCGGCGGCACGGCCACGGCCAACGACCCGACGCCGCCGCGCATGGACCCGCTAGGCAACAGCAACCCGTGGGCGGACCTGTGGTTCTACGCGAACCCGGTGTTCGTCGCCACCCGCTGATTGGCCCTTCGCCAATCCGCGCCTGACCCACGGAGCGCCGGCATGTCGCAGACCTCCTCCGCGCCAGCCGGCGCTCCGTCTTCGCCTCACCACATCGTGGCCTTCGACCCCGGGGATCTCGCCCTTCCCGAGGTTGAACACCTCGCCCGCGCACTGGCCCATTCCCTGGCCGGTGCGCGGGACATTTGCACCTACCCGGTCTCGGAGCCGGCCCCGCATGACTGCGCGGTAATCGCGCTCGACGTCGCCGCTGATGTGGCGACGCTCCTTCGGGCGGTCCGGGAAGCACTCGTTGCGCATGGCGCGGCCGCCGCCGGCGTTGCGGTCTGGTCAGCCGACACAGGTGCGATCCACACCTCCGGCGACCTCGCCGATGTGGCGGGCGCCGTGAATGCCCTTGTTGCCCGTCGTGATCAGACCGGCGGCCGAGCCATCCTCTTTCCCGGCCAGGACGACCTCAGGGGTGTGCTGCCAATCCGCGACATGCTGGCGCGCTCCGCGATCACGGCGGTTGACTCGCTCGGGATCCCGGTTGACCCGGACACGCTGGTGGTGACGCGCGACTTTGTTCGCCCGGTCTACCGCGACGGGCGTCTGGTCCTTGCGCTGCGGCCCCGTGCCGATGCGATGGGCTGCTTTGAACAGCCCGATCCGACGCCCTGCTGCGCGATGCACTGAGGCCGGGCCGAACTCCCTCAGGCGCCGTGCGCCGCCGCCACCACCGCCCTCGTCAGCCGGTCCGTGAGCAGCGCATCCGCGTAGCTCGAAAGCACGCGGCCCGGGTCGCGCGCCTCCACAGCATCGAGGAAGGCCTCGGCCTGGACCTCGTACGGGTCGCGTCCGGCGCTGGCGGTCCGGACGGCGCCGTCGTCGTCGCGCACCAGCTCCCATGCCGTCTGCGCCTCGGGCAGCTTGCGCAGCCTGAATAGGGCATTCGAACAGGCGAACTCGATCTCCACCACCGCCGATGCGAGCCTGCGGCTATTGGCGAAGCTGCCGATGGCGCCGTTGTCGAACGTGAGCAGCGCTGCCGTCGCGTCCGCCAGGTCCACACCGTCGGGTGCCGCGGGCTGGCCCCGCGTCGCGGTGGCGGCAATCACGGTGGCCTCGCCCAAAAGGTGACGCGCCAAGTCGTAGAAGTGCGTCGCCTGCTCCACCACCTGGCCGCCACCAGTTGCGGCGGTCCGCCACCACGCTGGCCGCGGCGTGTCGCCCAGCCAGCGGGCCGTCACGAGGTGCGGCGGATGGACCGCGAACTCCGCGCGCAGCTCCGCTACGACGGGCAGCCCGCGCAGGTGGTAGCCAGCCGCGGCCACCAGCCCGTGCGCTGCAACCTGCGCGGCCAGACGTGCGGGCGCAGCGGCGTCGGCGGCGGCGAGCGGCTTTTCGGTGAGGAACGGGATGTCGCGCGCCACCAGTTGCTCAAGGACGCCCACGGCCGCCCACGGCGGAACGGCCACGATGGCCGCGTCGGGCCGCTTCTCGTCGAGCATCCGCTCTACATCGTTGCCCTGGTACGCCGCGGCGCCGCGCGGTCCGGCGGCCGCACCAGCCGCCGCAAGATGACCCGACGCCAGACCAACGAGCCGCGTCCTGCCGAGGCGGTCAAGCGCCGCGAGGTGGTAGCCGCTGATCCAACCCGCACCGATCATGACCACGCTGAGGGTTGGCGACTGTGGGCTGGGCCGGCGAGCGCCGCGGTTGATCACGACGCGCCTCCCCGGCGCCACGCCAACACAAAGAGGCCGGCCCCCGCCAGGGAGACCAGCGCAGCGATCCCCAGACCCTGCCGCACGCCAATCGTGACGGCCAGCAGACCGCCCACCGATGGCGCCACGATCAACCCGAGGTTCTGGACCGTCTGGTCCACGGAGCTGAACGTCACGCCGTGCTCGCGCGGCACGCGCGCCATGAGCTCGTTGAACAGACCCAACTGGGCGCCGGCCATCGCCAGCCCGCCGATGAGGGCCAGCCCCGCCACCGTGGGCAAGTCGTGGAGCACGGCCATCCCCGCTGGGACCAGCGCGCCCACCAGGATCGATGGCAGCAGTACCGTCACGCCGCTCCGTCGCCGCGCCACACGCCGCGCAACCAGGTAGCCGGCCATTCCACCCACGCTCTGCGCTGCGCCGATGATACCGATCCACTCGTTGGGGGCCGCCAGTTCGTGCACGTAGAACAACGGGAGCAGCGGTGTTGCAAGACCCATGCCGAAGGTGAACACAAACGCCCTGACCTCAAACTCCAGAAATGTCCCGCGGCCGCGAACCAGTTGGACAAAGCCCCGGATGCGGGTGCGCAACGTCGTGCCGTCGTCTGCCGCAGGCCGCGGCGGCTGGTCCGCAATCACGATCTGGCGCGACACAAGGAAGCTGCCCGCGCCGCCGAGCGAGCAGACGACCAGCAGCAGCTCAAAGTTTGCCGGGAACGCCACAAACCCAAGCGCCTGCCCGGCGAGGATCACCCCGATGGTGGCCGCGGCGCCGCTGATAGCCCAGCGCTGGCCAAGGAGGTCAAACCGGCCCTGCGGCCCGGCCGCGCCGTCCATGACGATGGGGAAGGCGACGAGCCCCGCCGTGGACGGGAGCGACGCCGCCGCCCAGACCGTCAGGGCGGCGGGCACCGCGAGTTCTCGCGGGACGACCGCCACAACAAGGGCGATGGCCGCGTAGCTCAGCCAGGCGACCAGACGGAGGCGGCTATACCAGGGGACGATGTTCCGCCGCCGCTGGAGCCAGCGCCCAAACGGGATTGCCAGCAGGAACGCTGTGATGGCCGGCAGCGATGTGAGCAGACCCACCTCGGTGCCAGAGGCGCCCAGTCGCACGAGGAAGGTGGGCAGGAACATGCCCGCCACCGTCACGATGCCCACGAACACGGAGTCCACCAGCACAAGCCGATAGTTGCGGGCACGTGCGTCGGCAAGCGCCGGCCGCCCCGGATCCTTCACGCGCCGGGTCCTTGGCCGCGCTGGCGCCCACCGTCGTTGACCGCGTCATGGTCAAGTCCCGGCAGGGCGCCCTCGGTGACGAGGCCCCGCTGAAACCGCGCCACCACGGCCCCGACCCCGGCCCGGGCGCCAGCAGCCAGCACGGCCAGGTTGGCCGCGCCGCCCACCTCAAGGGCCTCACCCTCAGCAAGCGGCACCACGACGCACCCGTTGAGCTCCACCACGAGCGAGTCTCCGCGCGATATCGCAAGCACGTCCGGATCAGAGCCAAGCGCCAGCACGGTGTCGATGGCCCACGCGATAGCAGTACAGGCGGGCCGGCCGTCGCCTGGCAGGACCAGACCGCCAATGAGGATGGTGTACTCGTGTGTCACACGGCAAGCCTAATGGACGCGGTGCCACGGGCGCGCCGCTACTATCCGCACATGAGCACCAGCGTCCTCGTGCTCGGGGCGGGCTTCGGCGGTCTCGAGTTTTCATCCCATCTCTCGGCCCTGCTTGGCGATGCGGTGTCGATCACCCTCATCGACCGTGCCGACAGCTTTGTCTTCGGCTTCAGCAAGCTGGACGTGATGTACGGCA
>CAIXZV010000269.1 GCA_903924005.1 uncultured Chloroflexota bacterium
GGTTCCCTCGGTGGCGTTCCTGGACCAGCCAGGGCGGCGCAACATCGTGGTCTACCGAGACGCCATCGATCCGGCCCACGCCTTCGGGGAGCCGGCCTACGAGTTGGACATCATCCTCGCGGCGAATGGGGCTTGACCCGGTGGCGTAGGCTCGGGCCATCGTCGCGTGTCCCCCGCGAAGCAAGGAGCGTCCCGTGAACTTCAACAGCGTCCTGATCGGTTCCCCTGATCCTGACCGCCTCGCCGCGTACTACACGGGCCTTTTCGGTGAACCCGGGATGGCCGATGGCAGCTACACGGGCTGGATGATTGGCTCAGGCCTTCTGGTGGTTGGCCCCCACAGCGACGTGACCGGACAGAACGCGCAGCCCGGCCGGATCCTCCTGAACTTCGAGTCCGCGGACGTGCCCGGTGACTTCGCGCGCCTGGCCGCCGCTGGCGCCATCGTGGTCCGCGAGCCGTACGAGTTTGGCGAGAACGGTGGCCCCTGGATCGCAACGCTGTCCGATCCCGATGGGAACTACTTCCAGTTGATGTCCCCGATGGGCATGTAACCGGGACGCCGGGCCGACTTCGGGTGGCGTCAGCGCATCAACCGCGCGCCGCCCGTCGTCGCCGAAACATCGTGGTCCGCCATGTACGCCTCAAGGTCAGCCACGTCCGGCTGAAGCATGCGGCGCACCCATGCCGATCGCTCATGCTCAAACGGGCCAAGCTCCCAGACACAGCCAATCCACGGCCGCTCCAGCGCCATGAAGTTGGTGCGGTCCGTGTCCGGGCAGCCCAGAAACGGGATGCCCGCGGCAGCCGTGTGGCACTCCAGGACGTTGTCCCACACCCACGAGTAGACGTTGAGGTACGAGGCGTCCGAGCCGCTGTGGATGATCGCAAAGGCGGCGGGCGGCGTCCCGTCCGGCGGGGCGACGAGACGGGGCAGAAACGCCTCGGCGACCTCCACAACAGCGGGCGCGATGGGGCCTTCAACCTCGTTGAGATGGTAGACCTTGACGCGGCGCCCCCCGACCTCAAGGGTCGCGGCGACGGACAGATAGCGCTCGGCAAACGACATGCGCGGACGATACACGCGCGGCCTCGAGCAAGCTCCCTGGCGACGTAAGTGGGCGGTACGCCTCAATCGGTACCGTCGATGAGGTCGTCAATCCTGAGCGAGGAGAGTCTGTTGACACCCATCCCTACCGCTCCGACACTCGACCGCGTGGACTATCGCGCGCGCATCACGGTCATCGCTGGCAAGCGGGGCGGCCAGCCGACAATCCGCGGCCTGCGCATCACGGTCGCGGACGTCCTGGGCTACCTCGCGGCGGGGATGACGGAGGACCAGATCCTCGCGGACTTCCCCGACCTGCAGCGCGACGACATTCGTGCTGCGCTGGCCTACGCCGCCGACCGCGAGCGCCACCACTCCATCCTGGCGGGTTGAGGCTGCTCTTCGACGAGAGCCTGTCGCATCGGCTCGTCGATCGGCTGTCCGACGTGTTCCCTGGATCCCAGCATGTCCGCGATTTGGGCATGAAGGCGTCGCCCGACCGCGCCGTTCTGGCGTACGCGGCTCTGAACGACCTCGTCGTGGTGACCAAGGACGCCGATTTCGACGACATTGCGCTTCTTGAGGTCAGCGGCGCGAGGGTTGTCCGCCTTGACCTCGGCAACTGCACAACAAGTGACGTTGAGCGTGCTCTCCGGGTGGCGGAAGTGTCGCTGCCCGAACTTCTCGTCAGCACCAGGCTCGTGTCGCTCGTGCGCGGCTAGCTTGGCGAACGCCGGCGGCTAGGCCTTAACGGCCGGGGTGGACTCTAGGGCCGCGTGCCGCAGCTCAGCAAGATATCGCCCGTGGTTGGCCCAGGTGGTGGACGCCCCGTAGGCCGCCAGCTCCTCGTGGAGACGGTGCGGGTGCGGCAGGTCGGCCAGCACCGAGCGTGCGCCTGCGGCGGCCGCCAGGTCCGCATCCAGCGTGAGGAGGTCCGCGTCCGCACTCTCCGCCAGGGCGAGGTACATGGCGTCATAGGAGCTCAGGCTGTAGCGAGCCGCGACGTCCACCGCCAGCAGCAGCGACGGTCGATCAAGGTCCACGGACTGGATGTCGAGCTCGTCCAGTTCACGGAAGGCGGCCACCACCTGCTCCGGCGTCCACCGGTGACGGCGCTGCAGCGAGTTCGCAACCTCCAGCCAGAAGTGGGTTGGGACAAGGACAGCACCGCGGCAGGATCGGAGGGCCTGCTGCACCAGGGGTCGCTCGGGCTCACGCTTCAAGGCCGCCAGAGCGGCGGAGGCGTCCAGCACGACGACCTCACGCATCGTCGCGATCTCGGTCCATCCGGACAGATTGAACAGCAGATGGGCCGCCGGGATGGAGTTCCTCCATTCGGTCGCCCAGCGCCGCCAGCCGGTCCAGCGCCGCGATCCGACGGCGCATCCGCTCCTCGACGTCCTCTTCCAGCTTGCGCCCATCCTCCACGGACACCAGCATCGCCACCGGCCGATGGTCGCGCTCGATCAGGATCCGCTCGCCAGCCGAGGCCGAATCCAGGATGGCGCCTAACGACTTGCGCAGATCCAGCGGTGTCACGGTTCTCATGACTTCATATGATATCCAGTCATGATACCCATGACAATGACCTAGCCCAGCGCACCAACCGCGCGGCTGGCGCGCTACGATCGCCCGGCACAAAACCGGGTCTCCGCACGAGGGAACGCCAACCGATGCTCCGCGACGACGCACGGCCGCTGGCCACCTCTCCGCTGAGCGGCAACGCGAGCGACGGTTCCGGCGGCGCAAGCGGCTACCCGGATGGCCTGCCCGCACGGCTCGCGCCGCTCCTCGTGTTCGTGGCCTCCCTGCTGCTCTACCTCCAGACACTCATGCCCGGCAAGGCGTTTGACGACTGGGGCGAGATGCAGACCGTGCCCCACGTGCTGGGCATCGCGCACCCCACCGGCTACCCCACGTACATCCTCACGGCGTGGCTGTTTGAACTTCTGCCGTTTGGGTCCATCGCCTTTCGGGCCAACCTCTACGCCGCGGTCTGCGTGGCGGTGGCCATGGCCGCGCTCACCGCCATCGGCATTCGGCTGGGCGTCCGCCCAACCATCGCGGCCATCGTGGCCGGGGCGACGGGTGCCATCGGAACGATCTGGGCATCGGCGGCGGTGGCGGAGGTCAACGCGCTGCATCTGGCGCTGATTGCGCTGATCATGGAGCGCACGCTGGCCTGGTCAGATAGCCGCCGCCCGCGCGACCTCGCCATCGGCGGCCTCCTGGTGGCTCTGGCCCTCGGGAACCATCTGCTCACGGCGTTTACGGCGCCGTTCCTTGTGCTCTTTGCTCTGTGGGACGGGCGCGAAGCCCTGCTGGACAGACCAAAGCTGATCCTGTGGCCAATCGCTGCCGGTCTGGCCGGCCTCTGCGTCTACCTGTACATACCGCTGGCGGCGTCCGCCAACCCGCCGCTCCCCTACAACCACCCGACATCGGTGAGCGGGTTCCTCTTTCTGGTCATGGGACAGCAGTTCGCTGGCCAGTACCAGGGTCTGTTCAACCTTGACAGCATCGGCAACCTGATCAGCGCCATCGGCCCATTCTGGAAGCTGGTCGGAGAGCGGTCGTTTGGCCTGATCCCGGTAGCCGGCCTCCTGGGCCTGGGCATCATCGCCGTGCGCCGCACGGCCTTTGGCCTGGCGCTCCTCGCCATGCTGGTGATGAGCCTCGACATCTGGGCCACCTACAACAACGCCACCCTTGAGCACTACCTGCTGGTGCCGTGGATGCTGCTGGGTCTGGGCACGGCCGTGGCGTTTGAGGCTGCGGCGCGGACGGCGGCCCGCTGGGTGCTCCCGCCGGCAAACGAGCTTGCCGGACCGGTGGCGATCCTTGGCGCAACCGCACTCCTGTTGCTCCTGGTTGCGGCCAACCGGCCAGTCGAGGACCGGAGTCATGACCATACAGCGGACGAATTCGTGAACCAGCTGTTCAGCAGCCTGCCACCAAACGCCGTGATCCTCTCCTACTGGAGCGCTTCATCGCCGATGTGGCATGCGCAGTCTGTAGAAGACAGGCGCCCGGATATCACGATCGTGGACGACACAAATGTGGTCTACGAGGGCTGGGGCACGCGGGAGAACCGAATCGCGGCCGTCATTTGCTCACGGCCGGTGTACCTACTGCTCATTCTCGACAGCGATGTGGACATGGCGCGGGTGCCGTACGACCTCGTGCTGGACCAGACCGTCACCGTTGGATGGGGTGGGCCCTCAGGCGAATGGCAGCGACCGGTCTATCGCGTGTATCCGAAGCCCGGCACCTGCCCCTGACCCTCCGCGGACGGCTCCCCGGACCCGATCAGGGCCAGGTGATCGTCGCCGTCAGCGGCGTCGCGCCAAAACCCGGGTCGATGTTCTGGAGCACGAGCATCCAGGGGTTGGGTGGCACAAGCGCGAGCGTCTGGGTCACCTTGATTGCGGGGCCTTGATTGGCGAGCGACTTCAGCCCGGAACCGCCCTGCTCAATCAAGTCGATCTCGTACTTGAACGGGTGACCGCCCCAGGCTGCAACCAGCTTGACGACGCCCGCCTTGCGCGGCGTCACCAACGCCTGGATGCCGTTGGTTTCGGGCGATCCCGTGCCGTCAAACCGGGCGTTCTTGATTGTCACGGACGGGGCGTTGGCCACGAACCCCAGCGTCGTGTTGACGATGGGCGTGTCCGCGCCCACGCCCCGGAGCCGGAGCGTCATGGTCACGATGCTGCCCGTCGCCGTCGCCGAGAGATTGCCGCTGGCACCGGTCTTGCACGAGATCTGCTTGGCGCCCACGAAGAGGCACGCCTTGACATTGCCGCCGGTTGCCGTGAATGAGGCGGTGATGGGCAGCGTGGTGCGCGTGGCCCACGTGATGATCCGGTCGATGCCGGCGGGGTCACTGGCTCCGTCAAGCTTGAGGTTGGAGAACGTCACCGTGGCCGTGGGCGGCGGCGTGGGCGTGGGTGTAGGAGCCGGAGTCGGCGTGGGCGCCTCAGTTGGCAGCGGCGTGGGCGTTGGCGCACCCGAGGACACAGGTGCGGGCGTGATGCTGGCTCCCGGTGTGCCGCTCGCCTGCGCGATGGGCGTGGCCGTTGGCGCAGGCGTGGGCGTGGAACTGCCGCCAAAGAGGGTCGTGGCGATCAGGATGCCCAGCAGGAGCGCAAGGATGATCGCGAGGACATAGGACAGCCGCTGCATGTTCGACATGGGCGCATGGTAGGCGCTCTGGCCGAAGCCGTCAGCCCGGGGTCACTCCGGGGCCGCCTCAGGCCTCGGCGGCGCGGGGTTCGCCAGCGCATCCACAACCTCCACCCCCGGGATTGTCAGCAGGATCGAAGGCGGCGCGATGACCTTCCAGCTGCGGCTGCCGCCGCCGAGAATGATCCGCTCGCGGGTCATCACCGTGGCGTCCACCCAGATGGGCAGGCCCGCCGGGAGTCCAAACACCGTGACGCCGCCAAGCTCGTGGCCGGTGAGCTCGCGGGTCTCCTCAGGCGCGGCGAACGACGCCTTGCGGCCAAATTTCGCCTTGATGACGCGGTTGACGTCCAGCCGATGCGTGGCCAGGACGACGCAGGCTGCAAACGCGGGCGGCGTGCCCTTGCCCATCACCACGATCGTGTTGGCCGAGTCCTCCGGCGCAAACCCATAGTGGGCGCAGAACGCGGCGGTGTCGGCAAGGGCTGGGTCGCACGCAAAGAGCTCGTAGTCGCCGCGGCCGGCAAGGGACGCCTCGAGGGCGTCGCGGTCAGGATCGGTGGTCATGGGGCGGCAGGGTAGCGCGGGTGCGCAGCACGCGTCGCGCAGCGCCCAGCGCGCGCTACAACCGCACGCGCTCCCCTGCGTTTTGGCGCACACGATCGCCA
>CAIXZV010000270.1 GCA_903924005.1 uncultured Chloroflexota bacterium
CGCGCAGTTGACGTTCCAGCCCACGTCCAGACCTACAAATGTCGTTCCGCCGCGGCGCTCCACGGTCACCACCTCGCCCAGCAGGACGGCAGCGTCCTTCATCGCAAAGTCGCCCGGCTCAAACGCCGCCGTCACGCCGTACGGCGTGAGGTGGTGCGCGACGACTTGGGCGTACGCGTCTAGGTCCACAACCGGCTCGCCGTCGCGCGCAACCCGTCCCAGTCCGCCGCCCACGTTGACCTCGCGGATGGCGAACCCCGCGTCAAGCAGCCGGTCAAGCAGCCGCGTGGCGTTGACGAGGGCCGCCTCAAACCCGTGGAGCTGGTCGCCCAGCCAGCCGGACCCTGCGTGGAAGTGCATCGTGTCCACGACCAGCCCGTGGCGGCGGGCCGTGGCGATGGCGTCGTCAAGGCGGTCCGGCGTGACGCCAAACTTGGTGGGCCGCTCGCCGGCATAGGCGAGGTCCTCGGTGTAGCCTGCGCCGGCGCCCGGGTTGACACGGATGCCCACGGTGCGGCCTGGCGCCCGTCGCCCAAGCCGCTCCAGCTGGCTCACGCCGTCCAAGTTGATCCTGATGGGGTGAGCCAACAGGACGTCCATATCCCGGTCGGAGACGTTGGTCCCTGTGTGGCTGATGGCGTCTGGCGCCCAGCCATGGCTAAGCGCGTGGAGGACTTCGCCAGGCGAACAGGCGTCGATGCCCACCCCGTCCGGCGTGCCGGGTTCACCCATGGCGCGCAGCACGGCGAGGATCCGCGGGTCCGGACAGGACTTCAGCGCAAACCGCGTGACGTACGGCAGACCGGCGCGCTGGAGTGCACCCTGCAGCGCCCGGAAGTTCTCCACGGGGCGGGCAAGGTCGTAGACGAAGAGCGGCGCGCCGTGCTCCGCCAGCAGGGCCTCCAGATCAGCGCCGTTGACCGAGAGGCTGCCGTCCACAACGTCCAGACCCGGCCGTCGCCACCACGTGGGCGCCGGGGCGGGCAGCGTCGTGACCGGCTCCACGCGGTGGGTTGCGCCGCTCATGCCCCGGCCGCCTGACGGGTGCTGGCACGGCGTGCTGGCACACGCGCCGCTGGCCGGGCCGCAAGGATTGCCTTGCGGGTCACGGGGTCAGCAAACGGGTCGGGCCCGGCGGCAACCGGCGTGCCGGTCTCAGCCAGGAGACGCTCCGTGATGCCCGCAATCTCGTGGACGGCCGCGTCGAACGCGATTTGATGGCGTGCCGACGGGGTGCGGTAGCCGCTCACCTTGCGGACGTACTGGAGGGCAGCCGCCTCGGCCTCTCCTGTCGTGGCGGGACCCGCTTCGGGTGCGCGGCGGAGTTGGCGGATGCTGCGGCACATGGGCGAAGCGTACCCGAGCGGGTTCCTGCACCCAAGTGCGGTCGCATCGTGTGGTCAGGCGCTGGCTGGAGCCCCGTCCTCACGCTTGGGCTCTGGCTCCGCGATGACCTCGGGTGCCACCTGCCGGTGCAGTGGCTGTGCGGGCAGCAGCAACGTCAGCACGACGCCGATCAGGACAAACCCCGACGCAACCAGACCGGCGAGCCGCGTCGCGTCGACGAACGCCGATTCGATCGGAAGTGCGGTCTTGGGCAGCGCAGCGATGAACGTTGGATCCATGAAGCAGGCAGCCTGAGCCTGCGACAGGGAGCCGAAGCTCCCAAACGCCTGGGCGCTTGAGGCGGACGGGTTCCGCAGCGCGGGCAGGATCTGGCCGGCGGACTCATTCACGAGGTCCGACACCAGCGCAGCGCACTCCGGCTTCAGGTTCAGGCCGGCCGCGGCGATGTTCGTCTCCGTGCCGGAGACGAGCGTGGTGAACAGCACCGTGCCCAAGATGGCGATGCCGAGGGCCGAGCCCACCTGGCGCATCGTGGAGTTGGC
>CAIXZV010000271.1 GCA_903924005.1 uncultured Chloroflexota bacterium
GTTGTGGCCGTCTATGATCGTGCTCGGCCGCTGGGGCGTGCGGCCGGCCGTTGAGCGGATCGTCCTCGGCATCTCGCTGCCGCTGATGGCCTACCTCACCATCCTGTTCTCGCACTGGTACTTCGCCGGCTGAACCCGCCTCAGGCGGCAGCGGCGATACCGATAACCCGAGCGAGACGCATATGACCGGGGACGCATGACCACCAGCCGAGCGGCGGAGCTCCGGCGACCACCCCTGAGCGACAGGGCGTGGGGTCCCCGGCTGCTCGGGATCGCCCTGCTGCTTGCGCTCCTGTTCCACGGCACGCTGCTGTCGCTGGGCTCCTTCCGCGGAACGTTTGACGCCGACGTCCACATCTTCTTCGCGGACCATTACGCCCGCGCCTGGTTCGACAACTGGGAGCCCCGCTGGTACACGGGCTTCACGGTCACAAGCTACCCACCCGGGTCGCACATGATGATCGCGCTGGCCTCGTACCTCATCGGGCTGTCCTGGGGCTTCGTGCTGGTCCAGACGCTGGCGATCCTGCTGCTCGTCGTTGGCGTCTACCGCTTCTCGCGGCTCTGGGTGGATCCGGCGGCGGCTGGCATCGCGGCGGTCCTCTGCGCGCTCAACCCGGCGCTGGGCGAAGCCGTCCACACGTTTGGCCAACTGCCCACGGTGATCTCGCTGGCGTTCCTGCTCAACGCCCTGCCGTTCCTGCGCATGTGGCTGCTCACCGGCAGGCTGCTGCCGTTCCTGGCGATGCTCAGCGGGTTTGCCGCCACCACCGCCTGCCACCACGTCACCACGCTGTTTGGCTCGGTGTTCTTTGCCGGGCCGGTCATCGTCGCAACGCTGGTGGCCGCCTTCCGGCACCCCTCCCCGGGCGAGAACGCGTCGTTGCGCGTGGCGGCCATCCGGTCAACGCTGCTGCCCCTGATCCTGCGGCGCGTCCGCCGGACCACGCCCATGCTGATACGGCTGATGGTGGCGCTCGCCGGCATCGGCGCCAGCCTGATCCTGGTGGACCTCGCCTACTGGCTGTGGTCCAGCAGCGACCCGATCACGCAGATCCCCATTCCGCACGCGTCGCGTGACTCGTACATCACCAACCTCAACGCGGGGCTCCTGTTCTTCGTGGTGCCCTGGGGCCCCTGGATCCTCACGCTGCCGTATGCGGTGTGGAAGGGCCTATCCGGGAAGGGCTGGCCGCTGGCGCTCTCCTTGATGCTCCTCACGCTGCTGGGCACGGGCGGCACGACGCCGCTGCCAAAGATGCTGCTCTTTGGCGCCTACCAGATCCTCACCCTTGACCGGTTCGCGTTCTGGGCCACGTTTGCGATCCTGCCGTTCTCGGCGCTGTTTGTGCGGTCGTTTGCCGGTGGCATGCTGGCCCGGGTGATGGACGCCCAGCTCGGCCGACCAGCGCGGCGCGCCATCCAGTTTGGGTTTCTCGCGGCTGCCCTCGGGTCGACGGTGTTCGCGGTCACGCTCACGGTCTTCCGGCCCATCGAGCCTGCCGCCGTTGACCCAAAGCCCGTGGTTGAATTCCTTGCCAAGGACGAGCACTGGCGGTACCGCTACCTGACGCTGGGTCTGGGCGACCAGATGGCTTGGCTGTCGGCGCAGACCACCGCCACCACCGTTGACGGCAACTATCACTCGGCGCGGCGTCTGCCCGAACTCACCTCAACCCCCGTGGAGCGGCTGGACGGCGCCAAGTACACGGGCGTCCCTGGGCTCGGGTCGCTCCAGCGGTTCCTCGGCATGCCCGAGCGCTACCGGCTCAAGTTTGTCTTCTCAAACGACCGCTTCTACGACCCGCTGCTTTACTTCTCGGGCTGGCGCCAGATCGGCAGGCTGGAGAACGGGCTGGTGATCTGGCAGCACGACGACATCCCGCCCCTGCCCACGGTCCTGCCCACCAAGGAGATCCCGTTCTGGGAGCGGCTGCTGTGGGGGATCCTCCCGCCAGCGGCCATCTTCGGGGCGCTGGCGATGTTCCTCCTGAGCGCAATCGCGATGCTGCGGCGCGCTCGCGGTCCGCGGTTCCGGCTCCTGGACGGCGATCGCGCAGCCCGCCCGTGGAGCCGGATCGACCGGTTCCTTGAGCGGCACAGCCGGATACCGGTCTCGGCGGGCCGCGTTCCGGTGCGCGACTGGCACGTCTGGACGTCGTGGCTCCGGCCCCGGCTGCCGCGCCCGGCGGCGCCCCGTATCCAGCGCGCCCGAGCCGGGCTCCTGCTGGGGCTGTCGCTCGGCATTGCGCTGGGCGGCTTCCGGTTCCTTCACCAGCCGCCCACGCCCGACGGCACCATCCGCGCGTATTACGTGGCGCTGGACAACCACGACTTCACGGCTGCCTACGCCATGCTCAACCCGGCCACGAGGCCCTCGCCAGAGCAGTTCAACCTGGAGATCTCGGTGCGCGGCGGGCTCCTCGGGGACGCCTACGCAAAGCTGGACAAGGTTGACGTGGCCATCCGGACCCGGACCGCCGACAAGGTGGAGGCAACGGCCACCGTCACCTGGACCACCTCGCTTTCCTCGTACGTCAGCACGGACCCGATGGAGCTGACCCAACGCGGCGACGCGTGGGTGGTGGAACCCGCCGCCGGACCGGCGCCGCTCCAGGGCGACGAGATCGTCTCCATCCCGTCGATCATCTGGAACCAGCGCGGACGGCGCAGCATCACCGATTCGGTCACGCCCTACGCCGACGTGCTGGACCGCCCGCACCTCGCGGTGCTCGATGCCCGCGCCGTCATGCTCAACGGTCAGATCGCCGTGGTTGGCGAGGTTCTCAACGTGTCGTCCACGCCGGCGTACCTGACCATCGGCGGCACGCTGCTCGACATCCACGGCACCGGGCTTGTGGATGGCGCTGCGGCAACCGTTATGGACCACACGCTGGCGCCGGGCGAGTCCACGCCCTTCCGGATTGACTTTGAGGGCATTCCAGGTGCCGCCACACGCGACCTGTCGGCCGTGGCGTTTGTGCCTGGCGCCTACACGCCGCTTGACGCCGACATCCTGAGCCAGATTGACGCGATCAACGTGGGCGTGCGAGCCGTCGTGACGGATCTTGCCGTGGACCCTGCCCCGTCGCTCAGCGGTCTGCGCCTGACGCGCGATGCCACGGGCGCCTGTCTGCTGAGCGCCCAGGTTGGCTCGCCCGCGGCCGACGCCTACAGCGTGCCGCGGCTCCTCGTCACCACATATGACGCAAGCGGCCGGATCCAGTGGGTTGCCAGCCGCCTCCTGCCCTACGGCATCCGGGCGGGAGGTCTGGCCGATGCAACCGCGGCGATCGACCCCGCTCCCCAGACCCTTTCGTTGCCGATCAACCTTGCCGTGAACGGCGTTCCCGAGCGCCAGAACGCGAATATCCCGCACCCGGCGGGCGTTGCTGCTCCCGCGGGCTGTGGCGCATCCACTGTGGCCGTGCGCGCCGACGCATTCCCATCCGCGCCATGAGGATCCGCCGTCCGTCGCTGCTCGCCATGGGGGCCCTTGTCGGGGTGGGTCTGGGCCTGCTCATCGTGGCCCTGGTGGTGCGCGGCTACGGCAGCACATCGGCTTGCGCCCCAGGCTCGGTGGGCAGCCTGCGCATTGAGGCGCCGGCCCAGGTTGTCGCCGGCCAGCCATTGGACGCCACCGTGGTGCTGTCCACCGAAGTTGATGACGTGCCGGTTGCGGTGACCGTCATCGGGCCGTTTCGCCCGTGGTCCGTGGAGGTCCGCACCGTCGGCCTCACCGCCCAGATCCACCTTGACGCGGCGATGACGCGAGAAGCGGGCGCTCTGCTGCTTGACGCGCGCACCTGCCGGGCCGCCGGGAGCCGGTCGATCATGGTGGTGCCGGGAGACGCCGTTGCGCCCGTGGTGCCGCTGGTGGGCCCCAAGAGGATCGTGGCGGATGGCGTGGAGCACGCCGTGGTGGTGGTGATCCCGCGTGACAACCAGGGCAACGTGGTGGCGGCCGGGACGTCCGTCCAATGGCGGCTCCGCCTTGCAGACGGAACCACCACCACTGCCACAACCGTTGTGGGCGGCCTGCTTGCCTGGCTTGGCATCGGCTCCCACACCACGGCCGGCCGAACCACGGTTGCCGCAGTCGTGGGCACGGCCGACGGTCCAACAGCAGACCTGTTCGAGATCCCCGGACGACCGCAAGACGGCTATGCCATCACGCTCGTCACGGAGCCGACAATCACGGCGTCCGACGGCGCCAAGGCGGTCCAGGTTGCGGAGCTGCGAGACGCCTTCGGCAACCTGCTGGTTGACGGGACCGAGGTGACCCTTGAGGTTGCGGATCCCGACGGCTCCGTCCGGACGCTGGGCGGCGTGCTCAACGCCGGGGCAGTCCAGATCTGGGTGCGCCCGCCCGCGCAGGCCGGGATCTCCGTCGCGCACGCCGTGGTTGCCGGATCGCGAAGCGCCCCCCTCTCGATCGTCTGGCCGTCGCCGGGCGCCGGTCGGCTTGTGCCTGTGACGGCGACGCTTGACGCGAGCATCGGCGTGGTGACGATTGGCGTTGGCCCGGTCCGCGCAGACCTTGGGGCCTACCCGCCCGATGGCACCCCGGCGTGGGTTGTCGCCACCTGCGGAACTTCGTGGTCCACCCAGACCACCATTGGCCTGTACGCCGGTGTGGGTCAGACGCGGCTTGCGGTTCCTGCGGGGATGGGCAGCTGCGTGGCAACCGTTGCCACGGCCGCCGGCAGCGGCGCTGCAAGCTTCAACGTCCCGTGACCGACATGACACCGCCCGGGCGGCATCCCCAGGGCGAGACGGCCGGCCCGTTGTCCGCAGACGCGGCCGCGGCCGCAACCGCGGACGCAGATTCGGCCGCGGTGCGTCTGGCAAGCCGGAAGGCCCGGATCAAGCTTGTCCTAGCGGCTGTGCTTGCGGGCATCGGCGCGATGGCGGCGGTCGCGGCTGTTGGCATCGGCGGCCTCCTGCTTGTCACGGCCGAACGCAGCTCCGCCGCGCCGGGTCCCGAGAACAAGATCCCCGCGTCCATCGGGACGCTGCCAGCCTGGACGCGCGACGGCGCCGCCACCGTCCTCCACGAGGTGGACCAGACGGTGCTTGACCGCGTGGCCGACGGGTACCTGCGAGCGTGGCTGGCCGTGACCAACTCGCTGGACACGTGTCGTGACGCGGGGCTCTCGGCGGCGTTTGCGTCTGGCGCCCTTGAGCAGGCGCAGGCGGACCTGGCAGCGGCGCGTGCGGCCAAGTGCGTGACCCATCGCGTGGCTCGCCCGTCGTCGCTGGTGCTCTCGTTTGTGTCGGCGGACGGCGCGGTCATCGGCTTTGTTGACGACCAGTTGTGGCTGGTGGACACCTTCCCCGGGCCCGACCACCGGCCTCGCACGCTGCAGATGTTTCAGCGGCGCCAGGTGCTCATGGTGCTGGACGACGGCAACTGGCGCGTCCACGCGTGGGTTCCGCTGAGCACGACCGTGGTGGACGCCAAGCCAAGCACGAAGTGAGGGCGCCGGAGCCCCCCAGCCCCGTCTTTGACGGAAGAGGGGATCGCCGGTACTATGCCGGTCCCACCGCGGGGTGGAGCAGCGGCAGCTCGTCGGGCTCATAACCCGAAGGTCAGAGGTTCGAATCCTCTCCCCGCAACCAACTCGATTCGCCAGAAACCCCGGGTCCCGCCACCCGGGGTTTCGTCTGTCCGGCGCCAATCGCGCCGTGGCTCGCAGCCGCCGGAGGTACCCGACCGGGGGGTTGACGCTGCCCGCCTGCCGGGCCGAGTCTGGCGGATATCGAGGAGGTCTGCACCTGCCGGTGTTGGCCCGCGCCCCCTGATTCCGCCGGCAGTCAGCGGAGTTGCAACGCAATGCGCCTCGTGGTCGCTCGTCGCCCCCAGCCGCGTCCCTCCCCGAAGCGTGGTCCTGCCGGTCGTGGCTTGGGTAGCGCTGCCGTTGCTGCCCTCCTCGTCGCCTCGCTGTTCGCGCCGGCCACCGTCTCAGCCGTGCCAGTGGTCGGCAGCGTCACAGTCAGCGTGACCACCCTCGCCGACGGCTCGGCGTTGTCGGGCGCCCTCGTCACGCTTGCTGCTCCTGGCCAAGCCCCGGTGACCGCGCTCACCGTTGCCGGGACTGCCATGGTCAACGCCACCACGAGCGCCGGCCCCTACTCGGTCAGCGTCTCGGGCTCTGGGTTTGCCGCGCAGACGTTCACAACCGTTGCCAGTGGGGCCGCGATCGGTGTGGCTCTCGCCCCGACGGTCTTCAAGCCCCTGCCCGTCTTCGCTGGTTCGGTTGACCGCGTCGTCGCTGGCGCCTTGCCAGGCCTGTTCTACGCGCTCACAGGCGCACCTGAGGTCTACCGCTCCACTGACTACGGTGGCTCGTGGACGCCCGTGACGATGGCCTACGACGACCCCGTCAATGGGCTCCCGTCCGGTGGCCCCGCATTTGCGGTGTCGTCGGTGCCAGGCGAGCTGGCCGTCATCGCCCGTCCTTCGGGCAAGGTCTACGTCACGAGGGACTTCGGCCTGAGTTGGCGCAACGTCCCCGCCGCCCTCGGGCAGACGCTGCCCAACGGCAGCGCCCCCGGCCACGCGCTTTATGCATGGTGGGCGCACGCGGCCGCGGGTCTCGCGAGCGTCCTCGTCGTCGCCCAGACCACCGGATCGGGCGCCTGTCCCACCGGGGCGTGTCAGGGAGTGGCGGGCGACTGGAACATCTGGCTCGCGGATCTGGGAGCCGCGTCCCCGGTGCTCTCGAGATACGCCGGTGGCGCCATCACCAACGGCGACGTCATCGACATCGCTGACGGCACAGACGGCTCCGTGATTGCCAAGGTGTCCAACTCCGGTGAGTTGTCGACAGCCCCGCTCACGGCAAGTGGACCGGGCGCCTTCGTGCTTGAGAAGACGGGTCTGCCCGCTGCGCCACAGGTGCTTCGGCTTGGCGGTGCGAAGGAGGCCACGGCGGCACCGGACGTCGCGCTGGTGCTCGGCGAGCGCAACACCAATACGGGTGGCTTTGCCGAGGCGTCAGTTGAGGTTGCGCTCCTCTCCAAGCCGCACGGCGCCACCAGCTTCGCTGCCGATGGCTCGGTCCTCGCGTCGACAACGATCTACGACAGGCCGATTGACGAGCCCACGCATCCCAACTGCGTGGTCAACTTTGTGCCGTCGCCTGTGTCTGTCCCGCCATCGGCCGAGGGCTACCCGACCGCTGCCAGCGCGGGCCTCTGCTGGCTGTGGATCGAGGACGGGACGCTCAAGGCCACGCACTTCAGCACTGATGCCGGCGGTCCCGTTGCCTACGACGCCGGCTGGGGTACCAGTGGCAACTGGGTTGCACTCACCGGCCAGGGTGGAAGCCCCGGGACAAAGGCTTCGTCTGTGGATTCCACCGGGATGCCGCAGTTCCGTTATGACCGGGTTGCAGCGGCGGGCACGGACCCGTCAAGCAGCGGCATGTCTGAGACGGGGATCATGGCCGCAGGCGTTGGCGCCACGGCCTACGGCCCTGATCTCGGGAAGATCTCCATTGAACTGCACAGCTACTCAGGCAGCCTGAGTCTGGCCTCGCTCGACGGTGGTGCGACCCTGGTGCGGCTTGGCCGAAACGGCGGGGATGCCACCGACTGGTGGCGCGGCGCCCCTGATGGCGACACCGCCCACGACTGGCTCCTCTACGCATACAGCAGCGGCGGCAACAGCAACGCGGCCATGCTGGGGATCGTCCGCGACTGGGCGGGCGAGTCAGCCTTCATGGACTACAACTA
>CAIXZV010000272.1 GCA_903924005.1 uncultured Chloroflexota bacterium
CCACTCGGCCTCCTCCTCCTCGTTGTAGGCCTCGAACCGCTCGATGGGCACGCCGCCCTGGTTCTCGGTCCAGAGCTTCTTGTCGGTGCGGCGCTCGTTGCGGCTGACGATGGCGTGCGCCGCGTCCAGGATCAGCTTGGTGCTGCGGTAGTTCTGCTCAAGCTTCACCACCGTGGCGTCGGGGTAGTCGCGCTCGAAGTCCAGGATGTTGGCGATGTTTGCCCCGCGCCAGCCGTAGATGCTCTGGTCGTCGTCGCCCACCACGCACAGGTTGTGGTGCGCGGCGGCCAGCGCCCGGACCCACAGGTACTGCGGCCGGTTGGTGTCCTGGTACTCGTCCACGTGGAGGTAGAGCCAGCGGCGCTGGTACTTGTCGAGCACCTCGGGCGCCTGGTCGAAGAGCTCCACGGCGCGCAGGAGGATGTCGTCGAAGTCCAGCGCGGCGGCGGCCCGGAGGCGCTCGTCGTACCGCTTGGCGAGCTTGGCGACCACGCGGTCCTTGTGGGTCTCCGCGTTCTCCGCGAGGTAGGTCGCGTCGAGCATCTCGTTCTTGGCGCGGCTGATGGCGCCCAGGATCGCGGCCGGGCGGAACTCGCCGGTTGCCGGCAGGTCCTGCTCGGCGAGGATGCGCTTCATGAGCTGCTGCTGGTCGTCGGTGTCGTAGATGACGAAGCGGCGGTCGAGGCCGATGGCGTCGCCATCCGTGCGCAGCACGCGGGCGCAGAGCGAGTGGAACGTGCCTGCCTGCACGTCCTTGCCCACGTCACCGGTGAGCGCGGTGATCCGCTCCCGGAGCTCCCCCGCCGCCCTGTTGGTGAACGTGACCGCGAGGATCCGCCGCGGCTGGACCGCCTTGGCGCCGATGAGGTACGCGATGCGGTGGGCGATGACACGGGTCTTCCCGGAGCCGGCGCCCGCGAGGATCAGCAGCGGGCCGTCTGTGGTGGTCACGGCGCGGGCCTGCTCGGGGTTAAGGCGGCTGACGATCTCGTCTGCGCGGGCGGCGCGTCTGGCGGCAATCGCCTGCGCCACGGCTTCGGGGTCTAGCGCAGGACCGGGGGCGGTCTCTTCAGCTACCGGCACGTCGCGCAGCCACTCGGGCTCCTCGGCAATTGCCGGGGTGGCTGCACCGGCGCCCGCGGTGGTATCGGCGGGTGCGGGCTCCTCGCCAAAGTCCAGCCACGTGCCCTGACCGTCGGGCTCCTGGAGCCGTGGCGCGGGGCGCGAAGCGGTGCGGCGCGGTTTGCCGCCGGAGGGGGTGGGACTCACGCACCCATTCTAGGTTGGACGGCTTCGCCCGCGGTTGTCAGGCGGTCGTCATGAACCAACAACCGGCGGGTCAATCACCGACGGCCCGTCCCAGGCGCTGAACGTCAACTGCAGCTGCACCGCCAGCGTCCCGTCCTCCGCCGCGCTGATCACCTGCAGCACGGCCGGCCGCAGCGTCTGCGCGTCAGTGGTGAGCGTGATGGTCGTGTTTGTCGGCGGCATCGTCGCGGTTGCCGCGCCGGGGAGGAGCCCGGCGAGCACGGCGGCAGGATCGGCCCCCGCGTCGAGGGTGAGCACGTGGCAGCGGCCAGACGCGCTGGCGCAGGCCACCTCCGCAAGGCTCGGCGGCTGGTTCCGCGCGGCGAGGTAGGAGCGCACGCGGTCAACGATCGTGAGCGGGTTGAGGTCGATGCCGGTGTTGGCCGCGGACCCCGCCACGCTGTCGGTGCTGACTGCCTGCCACGTGCCGCCGTCGGTGCGCGACCAGATCGACAGCAGCACGGTGACCGTGTCGAGGTTGACGCCCAGGGCCGGGATGGCGATGTGGGCGCGGGTCCGCACGTCGCGCGGGCGGAGGTCCGCGCTGATCATGCTGCCCTCGAGCAGGATCTTGGCG
>CAIXZV010000273.1 GCA_903924005.1 uncultured Chloroflexota bacterium
GTCTGTAAAACCCTCGCCTACGGCTATGGCGGTTCGATTCCGCCCCGGCCCACCAACACTCCTTGAACCTCGCAGCATCGCCGCTGCATGCCCAGCAACCGCGATCCGTGCCGGCGCCCGGCAGGCCCTACTTCAGGACGACGAACCCGTCGAGGTCCACGCGGGGGTGTCCCGCCGTACCCGCCACCACCAGCTTGACGGTGTGCTTGCCGGACGACGCAAACGCGTACCGCCAGGCCAGCGCCCGGTACTGCGTCGCGGACGCGTAGAGGCTCACGGTGGCCTTGAGCCTGCCGTCGACGTAGACCTTCACGGAACCGTCCGCCTTCGCCTTCGTGACGACGAGGCCGATGGCCCGCCCCGTGAAGGTGAACGTGGCGTAGGCGCCCTTCGTCTTGCTGTACCTGTCGCTGCCGCCGGAGAGGGCCGCCTTCCTGTACAGCGTCCAGGCCCCGCCGTACTTGACCAGCTTGCCCGTGTTCTGCGTGAGCGCGGCCGTCAGGGCCGCGGTGACGGACGCCTGCGCGTTCCCCACAGCATCGAACGCCGTGACCCGGAAGGCCGCCGTCCCGGTGGACGGCATGACCGCCGGGGCGCTGGCGGCCGATGCCGGGAGCGCCGAGCCCACCGCCGCCCAGGCCCCGCCGTTGAGCTGCCGCTCGAGCGTGTAGTGGTCCAGACCGGAGCCCGCGTCCGACGCTGCCCAGGAGACCGTGACCGGGACCTCGGTCGATGATGCGGGCGTGCTGAGCGCCGCGCCCGTCCGCAGGCTGATCGCGGCGGCCCTGGAGAACGACGGCGCCGTGCCGTCCACCGTGAGGGTGGCGCACGCGGTGCCGTCGCTGGTGTTGAGGGCCGTGTCCGTCGCCCGGACACAGACGCTGTGCGGGCCGGCGGCGGCGGGGAGCGGGTACAGGTTGGCGATCGGGCCCGGGCCGCGGTGGACGGTGTAGTCCGGATCGATGGTGCGGCCGTCGCCGAGCTCACCGTATGGATTGCTGCCCCAGCAATCAATACCGCCGGTGCTCAGCAGGGCGCAGGTGTGCGTGAAGCCTCCTGCGAACGCGCTGACGCCGGCCTCGCCGGGAACCGCCACCGCGGTGAGGGACTGGCCCCCGAAGCCGGACCCCAGCTGGCCGTTGGCGTTGCGTCCCCAGCACTGCGCCGTGCCGTCAGTCAGGACCGCACAGGTGTGCCACTCGCCGGCGTCGAGCGCCGTGACCCCGCTCACGACCGAGACCGCCACAGGGGAGTTCTGCTGCGTTGTCGTGCCGTCGCCAAGCTGCCCGTCGCTGTTCCAGCCCCAGCAGGCAATGGAGCCGCCGCTGAGCAGGGCGCAGATGTGGAAGCCGCCGGACTCCAGGGCGGTCACGCCGCTGACCCCCAGCACGGCGACCGGCAGGGCGCTGTCCACTCCGGTCCCGTCCCCGAGGGCGCCGTAGCCGTTCCAGCCCCAGCAGACCACGGAGCCCGTGTCCAGGAGGGCGCACGTGTGCCAGTCCCCGCCTGCGATGGCGACGGCGCCGGTCAGGCCGGTCACCATCACCGGCACGAGGCTGTCCGTCTTCGTGCCGTCGCCAAGCTCGCCGTCAAGGTTGTAGCCCCAGCAGGCCACGGAGCCCGTGCCCAGGAGCGCGCAGGTGTGGTCGGCGCCGGTCGTGAGAGCGACGGCGCCGGTCAGCCCGGTCACCGCGACCGGCAGGTAGCTGTCCGTCTTCGTGCCGTCGCCGAGCTCGCCATACCAGTTGCCGCCCCAGCACTCCACCGCACCGCCCGCGACGACGGCGCAGGTGTGGGTGGCGGAGGCGGTGATCGCGGTCACCCCGCTGAGGCCGGGCACTGCGGCCGGCACGCTGCGCGTGGTCGTCGTTCCGTCGCCCAACTGGCCGTCGTTGTTCTTGCCCCAGCAGTCAGCCGCGCCGGTGCCGAGGAGGGCGCACGTGTAGTTCTGGCCCGAATCGACGGCCGTGGCGTTGGCGAGCGTCGCGGTGACATCCACCGATGTGCCGCCCCAGGCGCCGCCCGCCGCGGCCATGGGGGCCCACGCGCCGCCGTCCACGCTGATCTCGGCCGAGGCGACGCCGGCGTCGGCAGTCGCGGTGGCGGTGACCGTGGTGCCGCCCGTGGCCGACACGACAGACGGCGTCAGGACCGGTGTGGTTGTGGCTGGGAGGGCAGCGGCCAGCGCGGCGCTGCCGCCCGCGAGCGGCAGGAGCCCGGCGAGGAGCACGGCGGCCGCGACGCCAGCGAGGGCGCGGCGGCCCGCGGCAGCAGAGAGACCCATTCCATCCACCCATCCGGCGCAGGCCCGTAGACGCCGCACGGGTGCCCGGGGCGCTGGCCCAAGCAGCGTGTTGGAAGGCCGGGCGACGTCGCTGTCCGGGCGCTATCTGATCGGGTGTAGGACGGGCGCCATAACCAGCGTCACGGATAGCTGACCGTCATGGGCAGCTGACGCCGCCCAGAGGGGCGGCTCGCGGAGGAATAGCCCCCGGGGACCAACACGGACGAGGTCCACGCTCGGAATCGGCCGGAAGCGGCCCGAAAGCGCATGGCGCCCAAGGGTCTGTAAAACCCTCGCCTACGGCTATGGCGGTTCGATTCCGCCCCGGCCCACCAACACTCCTTGAACCTCGCAGCATCGCCGCTGCATGCCCAGCAACCGCGATCCGTGCCGGCGCCCGGCAGGCCCTACTTCAGGACGA
>CAIXZV010000274.1 GCA_903924005.1 uncultured Chloroflexota bacterium
AGCGAGTGGCTCGTGATGACCGGGATCTTCACGACCTTCTTGGTCGCCTCGGCCGCGTACGTCGCCCAGCCCTGCGGGTACTGCATCGGGTCGAAGCCGGCGCCGGGGCTCTCCTGCATGCCCTGCGAAAGGTCAAGCGCGGCCACGCCGGCACGCTCAAGGACGCGTGCCGTCTCCAGCCCCTCGTCAATGCCGCGACCGCCCGGGCACCACTCCTCAAACGAGTAGCGCACGAGCACCGGGTAGTTCCGGCCACACTTCTTCTGGATGGAGTCGATGACCGCAAGAGGGAAGCGCATCCGGTTCTCGAAGGAGCCGCCAAACCTGTCGGTGCGCATGTTCAGGTACGGGCTCATGAACTCGGAAAGCAGGTACCCGTGTGCCGCGTGGAGCTCCACGGCGTCAAAGCCCGCCTGCTTGACGCGCCAGGCCGCCTCGCTGAACAGGTCCACCAGCTCCAGGATCTCGCCAATCGACGCCTCGCGGATGGGCTTGCCCTTCTCCTCGGCGTTCTCGTAGACAATCTCGTGCCCGGCGGACCACGGCAGCTTGAGCACCCGATCGCTGGCGCCCAAGGTGTTGTACCGCGGGATTGCGCACTGGCGACCCGGGTGCTGGAGCTGGACCGCGCACTTGGCGCCGTACTTGTGCATGGATTCGGCGAGACGGGCCAGACCCGGCACGTAGTTGTCGCCGTCCGCCACAAGGCACGTCACGGTTGGGCGACCGCTCTTCATGTCCGGGGTTGTGGCGCCCACGATGACAAAGCCGGTGCCGCCCTTGGCAACGTTTGCGTGATGGTGGATGTCGCGCTCGCTGACCTCGCCGTCCGCATGGGACGAGCTGATGTCGGTGGGGACATGCACGATCCGGTTGGGCAGCTCGATATTGCCAAGCTGGAGCGGGCTGAAAAGATTTGGAAAGGCCATGACCGAACTCCTGGTGGCGGGCAGGGTGGCGTACACCGATCCTCGCCTGAGAGCGGGGCCGCGGCAATGCCAGAGCGGGCCGATCGAATGGCAGAAGCGGCTGCTGTCAAAAGCGGCTGCCGTGTCAGACGGTGGCCGCCAGATTGATCCAAGTGGCCCTGTCCGATACGGCTGAGCACCTGCGACGGTCATGGGCATGGCCGTCTACGTTTGGCAACAGGACATGGCTCCCGAGTTCCCGCTTGCGGTGCTTGAATACGAGGCCGTCGGGGGCGCGGACCGGATGCACTGGCACGATCACCTCGAGATCGCGCTGGTGCTTGAAGGGCGGGGCGCCTTCTTGTTTGGGCGCCGCGTGCTGCCCGCAGAGCCGGGCGACATCTTCTTCATCGACAACTCGCAGCCGCATGTGGCGCTCCCGGACCCGGGCGAGCGTCTGCGCCTGCTGCTGGTCCTGTTCCGCCCGGAGCTGATTGCCGGTCCGGGCTGTCGCGAGCTAGACCTTGGCTATCTGGCGCCATTCCGCGTTGACGAGCGGACGTCCTCGCCGCGGATCTGCGGCGGATCAGCGCTTGCGGCAGAGGTTGGGCCGGTGCTCCACGAGCTGCGCGAGACCTGGGACGGCCACAACCCGGCTGAGCGGCACCTGGTGGACGCTACGCTCCGGCGGGCGCTCGCCCTTGTCAACCGCCACCACGGGGCGCGCCAGCTGGCCACGGCCACCGGCGCCGGCACGGACCGCCGCGAGCAGATCCGTCCGGTCCTCGCCTACGTGGACCAGCACTGCCGGGAGAGCATCACCCTGGGCGACGTTGCGGGCGTGGTCCACATCAGCGCGTCACGCGTGCGCCACGTGTTCAAGGACGTGACGGGGGTGAGCTTCAAGGAGTACGTGACGCAGGTCCGCGTGACTGAGGCAAAGCGGCTGCTGATCAGCACAGAGCTCTCGGTGGCGGACATCGCGAGGGCTGTGAGCTACACAAACCTGAACCAGTTCTACAAGGTCTTCTACAGGTCCTGCGCCATGTCGCCCGGTGAGTACCGCCATTACTACACCCCAACCGGCGGCGACGACGCCCCCATCCTGGTAGCCGCTGGGGCAGCAGGAGGCCTCCGCCCGTGACGATGTACCGCGAGCTCGCGGAGGGCCCCGCCGTTGTTGAGGGACTCCTCCATCGCGCCGCGGGTCCCGTTGATGCGATCGCCCGCTCCATCCGCCAGCGCGATGTCCGCTTCGTCGTCATCGCCGCCCGCGGGACCTCAGACCACGCGGCGATCTATGCCCAGTACGTCCTGGGCGCCCGCAACGGGCTGCCGGTTGCGCTGGCCGCGCCGTCCCTGACCTCGGTCTACGGCACCCCGCCGCGTCTGCGCGACGCGCTGGTGATTGGCATCTCGCAGTCGGGCCAGTCGCCGGACATCGTCGCGGTCATCGCGGACGCGCGCCGGCAGGGCGCCATCACCGTGGCGCTGACAAACGATCCGGCCTCAGCGTTGGCCGCCGCCGCCGAGACCGTGGTGGAGCTTGCCGCCGGACCGGAACTGGCAACCGCGGCCACCAAGACGTACGTTGCCGAGATGGCCCTTGTGGCAATCCTGTCTGCCGCCATCTCCGGGGATGCCGCGTCGCAAGCGCAGCTGCGGGCGCTTCCCGATGTGATGCGCGAGGCGCTCGCCGGAGCCGAGCACGTGGCGGAGGTCGCCGGCCGGTGGGCCGACGTGGACACGTGCGCAATCCTCGCCCGCGGCTTCCAGTACGCCACGGCGCGCGAGTGGGCGCTCAAGCTCAAGGAGCTTGCCCACGTCCTGGCTGACCCCTATTCGGGCGCGGA
>CAIXZV010000275.1 GCA_903924005.1 uncultured Chloroflexota bacterium
GGCCAGCACGGGTTCCCCCAGGAGATAGCCGCTGACGCCGCGGTAGAACTCCCGCATGCCCACGGGGATCCCAACTGACGGGAGACCGATGCGGCCCCGCAGGTCCAGCGGGCCCATCGCCCCTGCCAGACGGAAGAGGAACCCGTGCGCGGCAGCCTCCCCCGGTGTGGCGCGAAGCGACGCGTGTACCGGCGGCAGCCCGTCGTCGTGGGCGTCACCTGTGCCCGCGTCCCGATCGGGCAGGTCCATCGCGGCCTCGACGATGTCGGCGAAGTAGGCGACGTCGGTGGGGACGCGCCGTCTGCCGCGCAACAGGATGTCGTCTCTGCCGCGGAGCCAGTCTGCCTCAGGAGGCTGGCCGCCAGCACCGTGGACGTAGAGGATTGTGGGTGACGACGGCGGCATGCCGACAGGATGACGGGCGTCCGCGTGTCTGACAAGCAGCGGGACCATAGAACGACACGCCTTGTGGGACGCGGCTGACAAGGACATACTTGCCGCCGGGGGGGCGTCCCCGGATTCTGGCACACCGCAGCGACCGCCCCGAGCTTTGCCCAATGAACCGTCCACCGGCGCCTAACCCGGACGCATCCGTGCCAGACACAGCATCCGCGGCTGCCCCCGACCTCGACCGCCAACTGCGAGCAACGCTGGAGACGATGGCGCTGCTGGGCGTTGTGCTGGACACGCAGGGCCGGGTGGTCTTCGCCAACGACCTCACCCTACAGGTCCTTGGGTGGACGCGCGATACGTTCCTGGGCCTGGATTGGTTTGCATCGGCCCTTCCCCACGAGAGTGCCGGCGCCGTGCGGGACATCTTTCGTGGCGCCATCGGGACTGGCGAGATCCCCGTCCACTACGAGAACGAGGTGCAAACCAGCGCAGGACTGCGGCGGACGATCGCGTGGAGCAACACCATGCTGCGGGATGGTCAGGGACGCGTGGAGGGTGTTGCCTCAATCGGCGAGGACGTGACCGAGCGCAGGGCCGCAGAGGAGTACCTCCGCCAGGTGCTTGCAGGCATGGACGCAATCGTGGGCTATCGCGCCGACGCTGCGGCGCCGCTCCAGTTGAGCCAGCAGGTCACCGCTCTCCTTGGCTACAACCCATCTGACATCCGCGACTACGACGCCTGGAATCGCCTTGTGCACCCGGACGATCTCCCTCGGTGTCTCGCAGTTTGGAACAGCGCAGTGCCAACGGAGGCGTGGTACCTCGAATACCGCGTTCGGCGTGCCGATGGGTCGTGGATCTGGGTGGACGACCGAGGACGGCGCACGGCGGCGGTGCCTGGCCGCGATCCCGGGCTGGTGGGTCTGATTGCAGACGCCACCGCGCGTCGAGCGGCCGCGGAGCACCTGCGTGTCAACGAGGCCCGCCTCGAGGCCGTCTTCGAGGAGAACCCTGAAGCCATCGGCATCTGCAGGCCCGTGTTTGACGCAGAGGGCCGGTTTGTGGATGCCCGGCTCATCACGGCCAACCGGGTCACCCGCGAGCGGTATCTCGGCGGCATCGCGCCCAGCGCGACCAACTCGCCGCTGATGTTTGCCACATGGCCGGCACTCGCGCCGCTGTTCGACGCCGCCGCGGCGGTCGCAGAGCGTCACGAACACGTCCGCATCGAGCACCACACGAGCGCTGGCAACAGCGATTTCTGGTCGGACTTGTCCCTGTTTCCCTTTGAGGACGGCTTTGCCTTCATCGGCCGGGACGTGACGGAGCAGAAGCGCGCCGAAGCCCAACTGGGCGTGGCAAGCGCGCGGCTGCGGCACGTGTTTGACGCCGGGATCATCGGCATGGCGGTGGCACACCGGGACGGCCTCGTGCTGGAGGCCAATGACTACTGGCTCAACTTGCTCAGCCGCACACGCGACGAGCTTGAGCGGGGCGAGATTGATTGGCGGGCCATGACCGCGCCCGACCAACTGGCGGCCGACGATGCCAAGGTGGCAGCCCTGAGCGAAGAGCCCAGCCAGCCACAGGAGAAGCTGTACCTCCTGCCCGACGGCAGCACCGTGCCGGCGCTGGTCCTGCGGACTACGAACCCGGAAGAGCCAGACCTTGTCACCGTCCTCGTATTGGACATGCGCAAAGACCAACACGCCCGCGCCGATCTGGCCCGTCTGGCAACCGCGATCAGCCAGACGAGCGAGTCCGTGGTGATCACGGACCTCTCCGCCGACATCTTCTACGTGAACCCGGCGTTTGAGCGGGTCAGCGGCTACTCGTTTGACGAGGTCCGGGGAAAGAACCCGCGCGTGCTCAAGAGCGGCATCCAGGGCAAGCCCTTCTACGAGGCCATGTGGGCGACGCTCCTTTCCGGGCAGACGTGGCAGGGGGAGCTGGTCAACCGGCGCAGGGACGGCACGCTCTAC
>CAIXZV010000276.1 GCA_903924005.1 uncultured Chloroflexota bacterium
AGGGCTGCAGCAAGCAGCGCCCGCCGGCTGGAGAAAGCGGAGCTGGCTGCGGGGTTCTCCGCGGCGGCTTCCTGCTCGGCGCGGTCCTGTGTCATGTCGGGTCCCTCGTCGGCGCGTGGCCTGGGCCGGACGGGCGCCAAAGCGGCGGCGGGGCGTCGGCATGCCTTGGCATTTGCGCACGATCCCGGGTACTTCTCCATCAGCGAGACCGGCGTCGCTGCGTAGGACGCGGCGCATCCTACGCCCGCATGGTGCGCGGGCCATCGGCAAACCTTCAATTGCGTGGAGGACGAACCCGGGTGGCCCCGTTGGAGTCACGACACTGCTGCTCGGCCGTGGCCTTGTCCTGCCCCGGCGCACGGCCCGTCCGCGATAGGGTTGCGGCCACCGATGCGCAACCCACGTGTGTTCCCCTGGCAGCTGGCCTTTATCGTGCTGGGCGCGATCTGGGGCTGCTCCTTCCTGTTCATCAAGTTGGGGCTCGATACGCTCTCGCCGATAGGCGTGGCGTTTGTTCGGCTCGCCATCGGCGCCGCAACCCTGCTGGCCATCACCGCGGCCACCAAGACGCCGCTGCCCCGGGGCCGCTCCACGTGGGGCCACCTCTCCGTGATGGCGCTGCTGTTTTGCAGCATCCCGTTCACGCTGTTTGCCTGGGGGGAGACGCAGGTGAGCTCCATCCTCGCGGGCATCGTCAACGCAACAACACCCCTGACCACGCTGGTTGCCGTTCTCGCCGCGTTTCCCGAGGAGCGCCCAACCCGGGAGCGCATCGTGGGCCTGCTTGTGGGCTTTGCCGGCGTGCTGGTGGTCGTGGGCATCTGGGAGGGGATCGGCGGCGGCGAGCTGGCGGGCGTCCTCGCCTGCGTCGGCGCGGTGGTCTGTTACGGCGTCGTCTACCCGTACTCGCGCCGGCACGTCGTCTCGGCCAAGAGCAACCCGATCGCCATCGCCACGGGTCAGGTGGTGCTAGGCGCGCTCTTCCTGTTGCCGGTGGTGGTGGGGGAGAGCCTGCTTGGCAACCCGGTGGTCCACGGCCCAATCTCGATTGCCACGGTCCTGGCGATGCTGGCGCTTGGCGCCCTCGGCTCCGGCATCGCCTACGTGCTCAGCTTCCGGATCGTCAAGGCGGCTGGCGCCACCACGGCCAGCTCCGTGACCTACATCACGCCGCTCTTCGCCGTCATTGCGGGTGTGCTGCTGCTGGCTGAGCCGCTCAACTGGCACGAGCCCGTTGGCGGGCTGATCGTCCTGCTGGGTGTCGCCATCGCCCAGGGACGGCTCCACAAACTGCTGCCGCTCTCACGAAACTGAAAGACGGGGGGCCGATCATCTGCATTGTCCTCCTCTCTCCACGAAACGAGGCCCTGGGTCCCCCCTCAGGGCCTCGTTTCGTTTTGGAGACTTGGACGGTTCATGCGCCGGGCGCGGGCTCCGTGCTGCCATAGGTGAGCGACAGGACGCCCGTCGGCAGCGGCTTCGCCTCGATGAGCCGCAGCGGGATGTTCTCCAGCCCCTCGAGCAGCCGCCGTCCGGAGCCCACCAGGACCGGGAACACGAGTAGGCGCAGCTCGTCCAGCAGCCCCGCTGCAAGCGCCACTTGGGCCAGCGTGATGCTGCCGTTGATGGCGATGTCGCCGCCCGCTTCTTGCTTGAGCGCGGCGATCGCGTCTAGCGCGTTTTCGCGCACAAGCGTCGTGTTCTCCCAGTCGGTTCGCTCAAGCGTTGTGGAGAAGACGATCTTGCGGACAGGGTTGATGAACTCCGCATACGGATCATCGGCAGCGGTCTTGCTGGGCCAGTAGGCGGCCCACTCCTCGTAAAGCTTGCGCCCCAGGAGCACGGTGTCCGTGCGGGCGATCCCGGCGCCAACTTCGGCGCCAACAGCCGCATCGAAGAAGGGTCCGACAAACCGGTTGGGCGCCTCAGCGACGCCGTCGAGGGAGACGAACAGACCGGCGTAGAGCGTGCGCATTGAGCCCTCCTCGGCCTGCGACGGGGCAAGGCCACAGTTGGCGGATGGTAGCGCGGTCGGGACCGCGCGGTCAGGACCGCACGGTCAGGACCGCACGGTCGCAACCGCACGGTCAGGCCGCAAGACCGCGACAAACCGGCCCGCGGTGATCGGTGCCACCGATCG
>CAIXZV010000277.1 GCA_903924005.1 uncultured Chloroflexota bacterium
GCGGCGAGCGGCGTGGGCGGTTGCCCTAGCAGCGATGACGTTGGTGGGCTGCGGGGGCGCCGCTTCGACAAACGCCCCGGCCACAGCGGGAGCGACGGTGCCGGCAACCAGTACGCCGACGGCCTCGCCGACGGCCGCGCCCACTCCGGCCGCGAGTCTTGCGGCCGGCACCATCGGCTTCCGCGTGGTCAATGCGACCGCGGGGCCAGTTGACGTGTTCGTGCGCACCCAGAACCTAGTCACAGCGTCGCTTGCCAAGGCAGCGTTGGCGGTCGGTGACGTCTCCAACGAGCTCTTCCCGCCGGACCCAGGCGAGGTTGTGGTTCTGCCCGCCGGCACCGGCGACCCGACGTGTGTGGTCACGTGCAGTTTCGTCGCGGAGGCAAGCATCAACAGCGGCGAGGGCAATCACCGGATCCTGATTGCCCGCGGAGCCGACTCAACGGAGTACTGGGCGTATCCAAACGCCGCAAGCCTTGGTGTGGCATCCAACGCGCTCCGCCCAGCCGACGCGGCGAAGTCACTGGTCATCATCGAGGCCGCCGGGGTTGCGGATGGCACATTCGGTCTCCGCGTCTCGTGGGCGGGGGGCAACGGCTGCGTGGATGCGCTCGACGCGGCAGGCCTAATGCTGGGCGGCACCAACGTGCTGGCCTACGCGATGGACCCCGCAGGTGGCGCGCTGTCGTTCTACGCGGGCTCAGACACATCCTGTTCACAGCCACCCGTGGCGGGCCCGTTCACCGTCGCCGCGGCGCCGGTGGGTTCACGGACGTTCGTGATTGCCTGGGGTGCCACAGGCGCGGTCAGGGCCGCGATCCTGCCGCTCCCCTGACAGGCCCGCCCAGCCTCGCGCCTCCTATCGTGGCGGCCATGGACTCCATGCTGGAGCGGGCGCTCCTCACCACGTTCCGCTGGCAGTCGCGCCACGCCATGCGGATCAGCGAGGTGGACCAGTCGCGGCCGCCGGCGCCCCCGGCCGGGCCGGTGGCGCTCTACGTCCACGTCCCGTTCTGTACGGCGCTATGCCCGTTCTGCACGTTCCACCGGGTGCCCTACCGCGAGCGGGCATCAGGACGCTACTTCGCCGCCCTCCGCGACGAGCTGCGCCTCTACCACAGCGCAGGCTTTCGCTTCGCCAGCCTCTATGTGGGCGGGGGCACGCCAACCTGCGCGCCCGAAGAGCTGGTGGAGACGATCGCCCTAGCGCGCGAACTGTTCGGGATGACCGAAGTCTCGGTGGAGACCAACCCTACGGATCTGCGACCAGCCGTGCTGGAGCCGCTGGCCGCGGTTGGCGTCCGGCGTCTGTCTGTGGGCGTCCAGAGCTTTGACGATGGGCTGCTGCGAGCGATGGAGCGCTACGACCACTACGGGTCGGGCGCGGAGATGATCGAGCGCATCGATGCCGCTGCCGGCACCTTCGCCACGCTCAACGTGGACCTTATGTACAACTTGCCGCATCAAGACCAAGCGTCGCTGGAGCACGACATCGACGTTGTGCTGGGCCTCAAGGCCAACCAGGTTTCGTTCTATCCCTTGATGACCGCGCACTCGGCGGCGGCCAAGATCCGGGCCACGATGGGCGCTCCGGGGCCAAGCCGGGTGCACGAGTTCTACGAGCGCTACCTCGCCCGGCTGCGTCCGGCGTTCCAACCGCAGTCCGCCTGGTGCTTCTCTCGCACCGCGGCCGCCATCGACGAATACGTCGTGGATGCGGACGACTATGTCGGCATCGGCAGCGGCGCGTTCAGCTACCTCGACGGCACCCTGTACGCAACCACGTTCTCGCTCAACCACTACGCAGACCGGGTGAGCCGCGGTCTGCCGGGCATCACCGGCAAGCGCTCCTTCACCCTCGACGACCGCCTGAAGAACGCGTTCCTCACGGGGCTCTTCGGTCTTGAGCTGCGCAAGGCGCGCGTCCAGGCGCGCTGGGGTGACGAGTTTGAAGAGCACCTCCGCTTGGCGCTCGAGGCGATGCGGGCGATCGGGGCGCTCACCGAGGACAGCACGGCCTGGCGGCTCACCGACCGCGGGATGTACCTCTGGGTCCTGATGATGTCCGAGTTCTACGAGTCAGTGAACCGCTTCCGCGAGACGATGCGCGCAGGTATCCGGGCCGAACTGGACGCGGTTGAGGAGCCGGACCTCCGCCACGGCGCCCCGCTCTCCCCGGTGGTGGGCGGAGCGGGGTCGCCGAGGGCGCAGACCTAACGGCCAATCACGGCACCAGCGCCCGCGTCGGGACGCCTGACACGCCGCGCTGGCCGTTGCCCAGCTGTCCCCAATGGTTGTTGCCCCAGGCGCGGATTGTGTGGGACGCGGTGATCTCAAAGGAGAACTCGTCACCAACGCCGATTGCCAGCGCGCCCGTGACACCGCTGGCGATCACCGGCGTCTGTCCGGTCTGGCGCGTCCCGTTGCCCAGCTCGGACCGGAAGTTGTCGCCCCAGCACCGCTCGGTGCCGCCCGTCCTGGTGGCGCAGAAGAAACTCGCGCCGCCCACGATGGACGTGGCTTTGGTGAGCCCCGACACGATTGCCGGCGAAAGGTTGTCGCTCAGGGCGCCGTTCCCCTGCTGACCGGAATCGTCGCTGCCCCAGCACTTGACGGTGCCGTTTGTGAGCAGGGCGCAGACCGCTGTGGAAGCAGCCGCAATCGCCTTGACGCCGGTAAGGCCGGGCACGAGGACCGGCGAGGCGTGCGGGTTGGTGGTCCCGTCGCCGAGCTGACCCGAGGCGTTGCTACCCCAGCACTTGACCTTGCCGGTCGTGAGCAGGGCACAGCCAAATCGGCCGCCCAGCACAACCGACGTCACGCCAGTCAGTCCGGGCACGAGCGTCGGGACATGGCTGGACGAGTCCGTGGAGCCAATACCCAGCTCGCCGTAGTCGTTGGTGCCCCAGCACTTCACCTTGCCGGTGCTGAGGCGGGCACAGCGCGTGGAGTTGTCGTTGACCGCGATCTGCGTCGCGCCGGTCACCCCCACCTTCACCGGCTTCGCGCTGTCAACAGCGGAGCCGGTCCCGAGCGCGTTGTAGGCATCTGAACCCCAGCACTTCACGACGCCTGCGGCGATCGCGCAGCTGTCGAAGTAGCCAACGGCGATGGCGGTAGCGCCTGTTAGGCCGTAAACGTACGCAGGCGTGGCCTTCGAGGCGCTCACGGCCGTTGAGGTCCCGTTGCCGAGCACCCCAAAGCGGTTTTCCCCCCAGCACTTCACGCGACCCGTGGTGAGCAGGGCGCACGCGTGGTCCTGGGCGCCGTCGACGGCCTTGGCGTTCGCGATCCCGGACACGATGACTGCCGTCGGCCGGATGGGCGGCACGCCGTTGCCGAGTTCCCCACTCTGACCGTCACCCCAGCACGAGACGGCTCCGCCGCCGAACAGGGCGCACACGGTGCCTGAACCAACCGACACCGATGCCACGTCTGTCAGTCCGCTGACAGCAACCCTGGCCGCGCTCTCGTCGGTGAAGAGCCCGTCGCCGATGCGCTGGCCGATGCCCTTGCCGGCCCAGCCCAGA
>CAIXZV010000278.1 GCA_903924005.1 uncultured Chloroflexota bacterium
CGCATGGCGCTGACCCCGCTGGCGGGAGGTGAGTGGCTGCTGAGTTGGGCTTCCACGCCGTGCGACGTGAGCGGCATGCTCACGGTCTCAAAGCAAACGCTGACGCTCGCGATGGATGCCAGACCCCCATGCGAGTTGGGTACCACCGTCCACGCGACGGTCCTGCGCTTTGCGCCATCGGTTGCGCCCGCTGGTCTTGCGCTGACGCTTGTCGATCCGCCCGATCCCATCCCCGAGACCGATGCCATTGCCGTCGCCAAGCAGGTGGCCGGCGTCAGCGATGTGATGTCTGGGGGCATCGATGCCGTCTTGGGGACGTACGCCACGCTCGTGTCGATTGAGCCCAACGGCATCAGGTCTGGCGCGGCCTCTCCAGCACCCCAGATCAACCCAGACCTCTTCGTCTGGCGGGTGGACATCTTTGGCAACACGGCCTGGGCCCGTGTGTTTGTGGATGCTTTCACCCGTCAGGTCGTGGACGTCGCCCACCACGACGCCTTCCGCTTTGACGTCTCGAACAGGTCAAGCGTCAGCGTGGAGGTGTCCGTCGGGTCCGACATGGGCGGATGGCCGCACGGGTTTGAGCCCGGACAGAGCGGCACGGGCTCCATTCTGATGAACAACCCCGCCAACGGCGTCGCCGTGGAGGTGCTGAGCTTCCCCAGCTGCGCCACGGTCGCCACCGGGCACTACCCAACAACGCGGCCCTTCACCCTCGTCATCGAGGATGGGGCGACACCGGGCTCGGTCAAGTTGTCCACGGTCAGCACCGTGGCTGCATCCCCAATGCCGCTGCCCGCGAACATGCTGAGCTGCGGGGGCGGCTAGGTTGGCGGTGCGCCACCCGGCGCAGGAATTCACACCTGCATCAGGCTGCGGGGCGGCGTGTGTGGCACGAGTCCTGAAGTCGCACTTCGAGGGTTGAACCCTGCGCGGTGGGGCGCAATCTGAGTCAGGGGTGAATTCCGGGCGCGCAGTGCGCAGCGCGAGGCGGGTCCGCGAACCGTCAGCCGCGGCGGAGCGCCAGCCCCGCCGTGCACAGGGAAAGCACCGTAATCACCGCGTACGACACGCACCACGGGCAGATCGCGTGGATCATGAACAGCTCCAGATACGTGAGCACCGAGACGGCCAGCGTGGCCAGCAACAGGATCCCGTAGGCCGCCATCAGGGGTCGGCGATCGGCCGTCCGCCACCAGGCGATCGCGCAGGCAGTCAGGACCAGCGAGCAGCCCACGCCGTACGCGGCCACGGGGATGCCCAGCACCACGGAGTACGACGAGGCGGCAACGGTCTCGCAGCCGCCGGACGGACCGCACACGGCGGCCTCGCCGGCAAGCCGAACCGCCAGCAGATACCCGGCGACGGCCAGACCAACGAGCGCCAGGACGAGCAGCGGAACCCCTAGCGGACCGCGAACGGCCCGCCGGGATGCGTGATGCCCGGTCAGATCAGGTGAAGGGGCCAGCGTCAGGGGGTTGTGCTGGCCGAGGCGGACGGTGCGGGCGAGCCCGAGAGCTTCGCGGCGACCTCGATCAGGGCGCCCAGTTGGTCCGCATTGCGGACCGTGCTGCCCCAGTCAACCGATACGCCGTTCACCAGGATGGTTGGCGTTGACACCACCTTGTGGACCGTCAACGCGTCGGTCGTCGCGGCGTCAACCGTGGCCAGCGTTGCCGGGTCGTTGAGGCATGTGCCAAATGCGGCGGTGTCAAGGCCGGCGGCCGCAGCGATGGCGACCAGCCGATCCTGCTTGAAGCTGCCGACATTCTCGCCAATCTGGTTGTTGAAGACCCAGTGCGCGTAGTCCCAGTACTTGCCCTGGGCAACTGCGCAGACGGCGCCGGCCGACGCCAGACGCGACTCGCGCCCAGCGGTCTGCTCGCCGATGAACTCAAAGTCGTGGTGGACGATGCGCGCGATACCCGGGGTGACGTACTTGTTGACGATCACGGGCTCGATGTTGAGGTCGTACTGCCCGCAGAACGGGCATTGGAAGTCCCCAAAGACGTCAATGGTCACCTTGGCGTCCGCCTTGCCCAGCGTGGCGCCGTTGACCAGGGCCGCCGGGTAACTGATGGCCGGATCCTTGAGCTTGGTGGTGCCGCCAAGCTGGCTGATAGCCACAAAGATGACGATGAGGAGGCCGACGCCGATGC
>CAIXZV010000279.1 GCA_903924005.1 uncultured Chloroflexota bacterium
CCACTTGGCGATGTTGTCTGCGGTGGCGATGCCGGCGGCATCCGTGAACTGGCCGCCCACGTAGACATCGCTGCCGGAGACGGCGATGGTGTAGATGCCGCCGGTCAGCGCGCCGTCCCCGGCGCCGTTGTCGCCCAGGGCATTCCAGCCTGCGGTCGTCGGCCCCGCCGGTGCGGTCTTGGCAAAGCGGGGGGCATCCCCTGCCGACAGATTGCTCTCCAGGCTCCAGCCCGCCAGGTCCAGCGGCGCGTTGATCCCCGTGTCCGTGCGGATGCTCCCATCGGCGGCGAGGACATCGGCGAGGGGGATGGCGGCGGCTGCGGCCGCGGCGGTGCCTGCGGTGGCCGCGTCAGCGGTTGGCACGGCAGTGTGGGCACCCGGAGCCATGGTGGCCAGGAGGGAGACACAGAGAAGTGCGACCAGCCGCAGCGGCGTGGCGTTGAGATGCATGGCGGAGACGTCCCATAGCGTGGCTCGGCTGGAAAGGAACCTGCCGCACGTGGGGCGCAGCGCCGACAGCGTCTCGCATGAGCGCTGTTCCCGCTACATGGTCAATGCCCTGATCCGCGTAGGACACGGGGGGGCACCCTGTGGGTGAATCTCGACAGCCGCGCCCTACCAGGACGTGGGGACCGGGCGGCCTTCCTCGTAGCCTGCGGCGCTCTGGATCCCCACCAGCGCGCGCTCGTGGAACTGCGGGATCGTGGTGGCGCCGGCGTAGGTGCACGATGAGCGGACGCCCGCGACCACCTGGTCCAGGATGTCCTCCACGCCCGGCCGCTCTGTGTCCAAGTACATCCGCGACGTGCTGATGCCCTCCTCAAAGAGCTCCTTGCGGGCGCGCTCAAACGGCGTTTCCGTTCGGGTCCGGTTGCGGACCGCCCGGTTGGACGCCATGCCAAAGCTCTCCTTGTAGAGGCGCCCGTCGCGGTCGCGCAGCGTGTCCGCAGCACTCTCGTAGGTGCCCGCCAGCCAGGAGCCAAACATCACGGATGCGGCGCCAGCGGCGAGCGCAAGGGCGACATCGCGCGGGTAACGGACACCGCCGTCAGCCCAGACATGCTTGCCGTGCTTGGCCGCCTCGTCCGCGCACTCCATGACGGCTGTGAACTGCGGGCGGCCAACGCCGGTCATCATGCGCGTGGTGCACATGGCGCCCGGGCCAATGCCCACCTTGATGATGTCGGCTCCAGCGGCAATCAGGTCGCGCGCGCCGTCTGGCGTGGCCACGTTGCCGGCCACGATGGGCAGCGATGGCGCCGCGCCGCGGACCGCCTCGATGGCGCGCAGCATCTTGGCCTGGTGCCCGTGCGCGGTGTCCACCACGATCACGTCCACGCCCATCTCCACGAGGGCCGCCGCACGCTTGGCCGGATCGCCGCTGATGCCCACGGCCACAGCACTCATCAGCTCGCCGCGCTCGTTGAGCGCCGGGTGATAGATGGTGGAGCGGAGCGCGCCGCGTCGCGTGACCACGCCCACCAGACGCCCGTCGTCATCGATCACCGGCACCGCGTTGATGCGGTGCTCGTTGAGGGTGTCAAAGATGGCCTCAAGCCCGGTCTTTGCGTTGATGAGGACAAGGTCCCGCGTCATGACGTTCTGGAGCTGCGTGAAACGGTCAAAGCCAGCGGCGTCGCGCTCGGCAAAGATGCCGATGGGACGTCGCTCGTCGTCCACCACCACAAGCACGCCGTGCGCCCGCTTGTGGATGAGGTTGAGCGCCGCGCCCACGGTTTCGGTGGGGCCAAGCGTGATGGCGGTCTCGAACACCGGGTGGCGGCTCTTCTGGTAGCGCAGGTTCTCGCCAATCACCTCAAGCGGGATGTCCTGCGGCAGCACGGTGAGCCCGCCGCGGCGCGCCACGGTCTCGGCCATCCGGCGGCCGGCCACCGCGGTCATGTTGGCCACCACCACAGGGATGGTGGTGCCGAGGCCGTCCGGCGTGGCCAGGTCCACGTCAAACCGCGACCGCACGGATGACAGGCTGGGCACCATGAACACATCGGAGTAGGTGAGGTCGTACTGCGGGACGACGTCGTTGATGAAGCGCATGGTGCGGGCCTGAGCTCCTGATCTGGTGTGGGCGTGGGCAGAATACGGCGCACGCACCCGGACGGCGAGCAGCAGCCCGTATCCTCAGGCGATGCCCCTCCGCCGCCTCACCTGGACCGCCTATCTGCTGATGGCGTGTCAGGGGTACCTCATATACTCGGTGGGCTACATCACGCCCTATCTGCAGAGCGAACTCGGGACGCCCCCCTGGGTTGCCGCAATGCCGAGTGCCTCGCTGGCGATCGGGATGCTCATGTCCGGGTTCATCGTGAACCTTGTCGTTCGGCGGATCGGGGTTGGCGCCGCCATTCGCCTCTGGATCGCGCTGATGGCGGCCGCGGCGATGCTCATGTCCACCGCGATCTCCATCTGGCCAATCCTGGCTGGCGCCTTCCTGTTTGGCATCTCAACTGCCGGCACGCTCGTGTACGTCATCACCACGCTTGGCCACCGATCCAACGGCGTCTACCTCATGCGGGCAGTGGTGTGGTCCGTCGTGGGAGGCGTCATCGGGCCCATCGCCATCTCGACGGCTGCCCGCAGCATCGGCTGGAACTTCGGCCCGCTGCTGGCCGTGCCGCTGCTCGTGTGCCTTGTTGCCGCAACCCCCTCACCCGCAGTGCATGCCGACGCGGACGCGCCGCTCATGCGGGAGTCCGGGCTGGGACGCTCGTATTGGCTCGCCTGGGCCTACCTTGCGCTGGGGATTGCCGCGGAGTTCTCGTTTGTCAGCTGGGGCGCACAGGTTGCCGTGGCGCGGGCCGGCATGGAACTGGCCGACGCCACAGCACTCGCCTCGCTGTTTGTTGTGGGTGAGGTGCTGGGCCGCCTGGCGCTGAGCGCGGGCCCAGGCGCGCGTGCCGACGCGCAGACGGTGCTCCGAGTTGGCACGATCGTGGCGCTTGTTGGCGGCGGCCTGTTGTGGGTTGCGGGCATGCCAGTCCTCGTTGGAGCGGCGATGCTGCTTGGCGGGCTTGGCATGGCGGCGCACTACCCGCTCACGGCTCGGCTCGCGGTGGCCCACGCGCACGATGCACCCGTCAAGGCGAGCGCCCGCCTCACGGCCGCATCGGGCATGGCCATCGGTATGGCGCCGCTGCTGCTGGGTGTGGTGGCCGGGGCGGCTGGCGTCATCAGCGCCTGGGGCCTCCTGATGGCGATGCTCGCGGCGGCCCTTGTGGTGCTCTGGATCATCCCGCGGCCAGCAACGCAGCGGAGCCCGGTGGGGGTCTGAGCGGGGGCCCGAGCTGACGGCGGGGCATACTACCGGCTCCGCGAGGCCACTTCACCGGCCCCGGACAGCGCCCCGAGACAGGAACCCCATGACAGCACCAGATCTGCACGCGGCCGTTGCGGCCTTCTACGACGCGCTCGACAGCGTCTTTGCCGGCAACCCAGCCCCGATGCAGGCCGTGTGGTCGCACGCCGCCGACGTCACCTGCATGGGTCCGGCTGGCGACCTGCTTGTTGGCTGGGCGCCCATCGAGGCCACCTGGGTTGCGCAGGCAGCCGTTGTGGAGCGCGGGAGCGTTCGGCCGCATGACGTCCACCTGTTCGCATCGGGCGATCTGGGTGTCTCTGTTGGCCTTGAGCACGGATCTCTGGTGATTGGCGGGAACACCATCGTGGTCGCGGCGCGTGCCACCAACGTCTTCCGGCTTGAGCAGGGGTCCTGGCGGATGATCGGCCACCACGTGGACGGACACGCCGATCCCAGCGGCGAGGCGTCCTGATGTCGTACGCCGGCGGCGGTGAAGCCAGCGCCGTCGTGGTCGCCGACGGGGCGGCCAAGAAGATCCTGCTTGGCTCCGGGGTGGTTGCCCATCTCGTGGCACCAGGCTCGCTCACCAATGAGCGCTTTGGCCTGTTCCGATGGGACATGCCCGCCGGGTCCGGCGGACCAAAGCCGCACTTCCACCGCGCCTTCTCAGAGTCCTTCTTTGTGCTCTCGGGCGCCGTGGAGCTCTGGACGGGATCCGCGTGGAGCACCGGGACCGCGGGCGATTACCTGTACGTCCCCGAAGGCGGCATCCACGCCTTCCGCAATGACGGCGACGCCCCAGCCTCAATGCTCATCCTGTTTGCGCCCGGCGCCCCACGCGAGCGCTACTTCGAGGAGCTGGCCGAGCTTGGCCGGTCCGGCCGCCAGCTGTCGCCCGAGGAATGGACCGACCTGTACGCCCGACACGACCAGTTCATGGTCTGAGGCGGGGCATCGGGCCAGCGTGAGAGACCCCGCCTACCGGGCCTCGAACGTGACCTCGGGGTAGCCCGTCAGGTTCACCGAGCCGGTGCCCTTGAGGGTGTGGTCGAAGAAGGCAACCAAGTACGCGGTGTTGATGGCCATGCCGCGCTCGCCGTCGATGGGGCCCTTGAGGCCAAGTGCGGGCGCCAGCGGCGTGAGCAGGGGCAGCATCGTGAAGTCAAAGTGGCTGGTGCCTGCAATCGTGAGCTTGGCGCTGTCGCCCGCGTTTGCCGCAAGCAGCGTGTCCAGCTTTGCGGTGTTGGCGGGCGTTGACCAGGTCTGGCTCATCATCGCGAGGTACGGCTGCTTCAGCCCGGCCCGGATCACGGCGTCCGGCACCGGCCCCAGCCACGGGTCCATGCCCAGCGCCGCCTTGCAGCGCGGGTCCGCGGCGCAGAAGACCACGGTGGCCCCGCCGCCCGTGGAGTGGCCGTACACGCCGACGCGGCTCAGGTCCAGCTTGCCCGCAAGCGGGCTGTCGATGGCCCCCGAGTTGATCTTCTCCAGCTGGTCCAGCGCGAAGCGGATGTCGGCGGCGTAGGTGGCCTCCACCGCTTCGGACGCCGTCTGGAAGACGTCCGCCGACACGCCCTTGGGCAGCAGGTCCGGGTTGTTGAGGGCAACCGTCCCGTCAGCGAAGGCCGTGACCATGGCGCCGTACGGGTGGTCAATGGCCACCGCGATGTACCCATGGCTGGCCAGCGCCTCGCTCTGGTCGAGGTTGACGTCCCGGAAGCCGTTCCAGCCGTGCGAGTAGATGACCACGGGGTACGTGCCGCCGGAGGGATCCACCGAGGCGTCGAAGTAGTCGTTGGTCTTGACCAGCACTGCGTGGTCAAGGAAGAAGCTGGGCAGGCCCAAGTACGTGGCGATGTGGGGGCCCACCACGCTGAGGTGATCCAGCCACGGCGCGGTGATCGATCCAACCATCCGTCCGACGCCGGGCAATGCCGGGTACCAAACCTGCACCACGATCTTGCGGTTGTCATCAGGGGCCGGCGTGTTGGGCTCGGGTCGAGAGGCGTCCGTCCACTCGAACGTCACCGTGCCGATCTTGTATGGGCCGCCGGGCGCAGGCAGATGAGGCACCGGGAAGAGCACCGGCGGGGCGCTCAGCAACAAGACGGCCACAATGCCGGCAACGGGACCTGCCCATCGACGCCAGCCGCCGGACGGTTTGGTCTTGCCCCGGAGCAGACGCGTCACGTTCAGCGCGGCGAGCAGCGCCACAACAACGTAGAGCGGCACCATCTGCCAGCGATAGTTCTCGGTGGCCAGGTGGGCGGCGACCAGCGCAAGACCGGCCAGCGGCAGCCACGATCGCCATCGGAAGCCGGGCGCAACCGCGTACACCGCCAGGACCGCGACGATCAGCCACTCAAGGGTTCTCACGGCGCCATCTTCGCGGGGATGGCCGGAATGTGCTTGCCGGGCAGCAACTTCGCCCCGACAAACGGCGCTGAGGGGCCGTGCGGCCCGTCAAACTGGGGGCCGAACCAACGATGCCGCCCGCTGGCGGAGCTCCGTGCGGTTCATCCTGGGCGTCTGGACGACGCACGGCGAGATCGACGCCGCCATCGGCGCGATGCGGGTGATCGCGGGCGGGTGACGCGCCCGGCGCGGGCGTCAGCCGAGACCCACCCCGAAGAGGTGGCTGATGCCCCAGGTGACCGCCATGGCACATGATCCGCCGATGACGTTGCGGAGGATCGGCCGGGTCTTCGCGGAGCCGGAGATGGCCGCGCTTACAAGGCCGGTGAGAAACAGCCCGCACAGCCCCACCACAACCGTGACGGGGATCCTGACCGAAGCGGGACACAGCCACATGGACGCCAGCGGCAGGACGAAGCCTGACGTGAACGCGATCGCAGAGGCGATTGCCGCATGCCACGGCGTGGTGAGCTCCTCCTGGTGGATGCCGTGCTCAGCCCGCAGGTGGTTGGCCAGCGCGTTGTGCGCGGTGAGTTCATCCACAACCAGACGCGCCGTGCCCTCGGACAAGCCCTGGCTTCGGTAGACGCCCACGAGCTCTTCAAACTCCTCTTGAGGCGTGTGCTCAAGGTCATGGCGCTCTTTGGCGATCAGGGCCACCTCTGTGTCCCGCTGGCTGGACACGGAGACGTACTCGCCCATCGCCATCGCGGAGGCGCCGGCCAGCACACCCGCGACGCCCGCCAGCATGATTGCCGCCAGGTTGGTTGGGTCCGCGGCGGCGACGCCGATGG
>CAIXZV010000280.1 GCA_903924005.1 uncultured Chloroflexota bacterium
CCTCCCGGGATGCGCGTGGCTTGGAGCGGATCGTCACTGGCAGTGACGGTGCCGCGTACTACACATCCAATCACTACACTTCTTTCGTGCAGTTCTGGAGCCTAGGGCGATGACGCTCCTTGACAGGCTACAACGGGTCACAGAGGTCCCGATCCTCCTGCTGGCCGCAGACCCAGCTGGAATTGGCGAGGCCGCACACCGGTGGGAGGCCGCCGGCTTGTGCGCACGTGCGGTACGCGGATGGAAGATGCGCACGGTCACGGCGTTGTTCGATGAGATCTCGTCGGCGCTCCAGTTCCCGCTGTATTTCGGAGAGAACTGGGCTGCCTTTGACGAGTGTCTCACTGGGCTCGCATTGCCGCCTCAAGCTCAACTTGGCGGAATCGTACTCGCCATCGCCGATGCTGATCAGTTGCTCGTCGACGCTGATGTGCCGGAGTTTGGCAACCTGCTGCTCAGCCTGGTCGATGCCCACGCGGCGTTCAGCCGGGCAGTCGCGCTGGGGCAGTCGTGGGACAGACCGCCAATAGCGTTCCACGTGGTGCTTGCGTGCACCTCCGATCAGATCAACGCCCTGCGATCAATGTTGGAGCGCGTCGTGGACATGTCTGTGATCGAGACTGTCCATCTCGACATGTGACGAAGCGTGGCCGGCGGTGCCCGTTGACCGGAACCCGCCTGATCATGCCCACCCTTCCGCTTCAACGGCTCGCTCGACGTGGGCGCGGGCGGGGAGCCGCTGTACCTCATGGGGGCGCGGCTGTACTCGCCGTCGGCGGGCGTGTTCACCAGCATGAACACCTACGCGGGCTCCGCCGCGGACCCGCTCTCGCTGAACCGCTTCCTGTACGCCGAGGCCAGCCCGGCCACCCTCGTCGACCCGACGGGGCACGCGGCGGTGCAGGGCTGCGCGAGCTCCGACCTGTGCGACGAGACGATGGCCATCCGGCACGGCGGCACGGCGGCCGGGCGGGAGGCGCTCAAGTCCATGGCGCGGCGCGATGCCAGCGCGCGCCACTACGCGGCGAAGCACGCGGCGGACAAGGCGGCCGGGGGATCGTCCCCGCGCGGGTGCGCGGCCACCGGGGACTGCGCGGCGGCCTCGTCCGCGATGACGATGGCGGGCATCCAGGCGTGGTGGCGCAGCGCGACGCCGGACGAGCGCAACCAGCTGTACGCGCAGATGTACGGCCGGGAGCTGTCCTACCTGCGGACCCTCGAGGACGAGGCGCCCCAGTACCTCGCCTGCACGGGCACAGGCGGCGAGACCGCCGACGCGTGCTCGTTCGACCGCTTCACCACACTGCTGGAGGAGTCCGCTGCACCAGCCCTCATGGCCGCCGGGCTGTCGGCGTGGGGCGCGGCACGGGCCGCGGCCACATCGGGAGTGCGGCCCATGCAAACCGGGGCCATAGTCAATGAGGTCCGCGTTGGCGATGGGCAGGCCGTCGCCCCGCCAGAAGTACCTTTCGGACCTGTGCCTGCGAATGCGACTGACACGCTCCAAGTGGTCAGGCAAACGGGACAGGCTCCTGCCGGCTTCGTCGGCGGCGACCCGTATCACAACCGTGGCCCGGGATACCTTCCGCCCATGACAGCGGACGGCGCGCCAATCAGCTATCAGGAGTGGGACGTCAACCCGTTCACCTCCCGGGATGCGCGTGGCTTGGAGCGGATCGTCACTGGCAGTGACGGTGCCGCGTACTACACATCCAATCACTACACTTCTTTCGTGCAGTTCTGGAGCCTAGGGCGATGACGCTCCTTGACAGGCTACAACGGGTCAC
>CAIXZV010000281.1 GCA_903924005.1 uncultured Chloroflexota bacterium
CGGTTGCCGAAGACCATCGCCTGCACGGTCACCGCCGTGCCCACGTCGTCCGGGATCCCCTCGTGCTTGCGATAGGCCTTCGCCCGATCGCTGTTCCAGGAACGGAAGACGGCCTCAACGGCGCCGCGCAGCTGCTGCCACGGATCGGCCGGGGCTGCAAAGCCCACGACACTGCGGTACATCGTCCGGAAGCGCCGATGGCAGTCCTGGGCAAACTCGGTGTTGCCGGTTGCCGCAGCCAGACCGGCTTCCGTGACGTCGGTCAGGCCAAGGTTGAGGATGGTGTCCATCATCCCGGGCATCGAGATGGGCGCGCCGGAGCGGACGCTCACCAGGAGCGGATCTGCTGTGGCACCAAACCCGCGGCCCAGCAGCGCCTCCATGCGCGCCATGTGGCGCCGGAGTTCCTCGTCCAGCCCGTCGGGCCAGCCTGAGGCGAGGTATTCGCGGCAGGCGGCCGTCGTGACCACGAAGGCCGGCGGAACCGGCAGGCCGAGCTCAACTGCCATGACGGCGATGTTGGCGGCCTTGCCGCCCACAAGCTGCTTGAGCTGGGGCAACGGCAGGCCGTGCGGGTGGTCGTAGTCGTAGACGTAGCTCACGGCGCCCGACGTTCCCTTCTTCTGAGAGCCGGCGCCGCAGCGCCGGCGTACAGCTACGAGCGTCTCAGACGCGCGACGGGACAGCAGTGAGCTTGTCCCAGAGCGAGCCTGCATTCAGGGCCTGGATGTAATCCATCATGTAGCCCTGGCCGATGTCCACCGGGAGGCGGTCGCGGAAGTTGACCCGAGAGACGGTCTCCTCGCGGGACCAGCCCTTGGCCACCGCGATTGCGACCGTGCTCTTCCACTCCAGCAGCATGGAGCGCTGGACTTCAACGTAGGACTTGGGCTGCACGGGCCCATGGCCCGGCACAACGAAGTCCACGTCGAGGGCGCGGATGCGGTCAAGCGACGTGACCCACTCGTCCACGTTGGACGTCATGAGCCAGGTCTGACACTGGGAGAAGATGGTGTCACCGGTGAAGACCACGCGCTCCTCTGGGACGTGCACCGCAAGCTGGCCAGGCGTGTGGCCCGGCGTGTGGAGCAGGTTGAAGGTGTGGTCCCCGACGTGGAGCGTCAGGTCGCCTGTGAAGACGATCTTGCCCTTGTTGGGATCCGCGTAGTACTCGGTGCGATCGGGCCAGAGGGCGAGGCCCTCGGGATCGTCAAGGTCCGTCCCGTGCGGGTTGTCGCCGGGCAGGGCCTCGTAGGCGTACGTGAACGGGTCAAGCTCCGGGTAGACAACCATGAACCGGTCGTACAGGCCCTGGTGGTTGACGACGGTGCCCGCGCCCTTGAAGTAGTAGTTGCCGAAGATGTGGTCGACGTGGTGCTCGGTGTTGACGATGTAGCGGATCGGCCCGTGCGACTCGGCCTCGGCCCGCATGGCAACAGCCTTCGTCGGCAGCTGCGGCGTGTCAATCACGACCACGCCGTCCGAGGTCACCACGAAGTTGGGGTTACACCCGCGGAGGCGGGTGTTGGTCATGACGTTGGGTGTGACCGTTTCCATGACTGCGTTCCCTCCCGGTGTTACTGGGTTGCGGTGAGGCCACCGTCGATGGTCAGGATCTGACCCGTCACGAAGGCCGAAGCGCCGGATGCGAAGAAGAGGACAGCGCCCACGAGGTCGCCGGTCTCGCCGACACGCCCAAGGGGGATGCGGCTGACAACACTGGCCTTGAATGCCGGATCGCCAAGCAGCATCGCCACCTGGGGAGTATCGACGAAGGTGGGGGCGATGGCGTTCACGTTGATGTCGTGCTTGGCCCACTCGGTTGCCCACTGACGGGTGACGCGCTTCCCTGAGCGCTTTTAAATCCCTTTCTTTGAAAGGTTCAGGCCATTGGTTCCAGCATTGTTGATTAAATAAATTTCTAAGCGCTATAAACAGGGCAA
>CAIXZV010000282.1 GCA_903924005.1 uncultured Chloroflexota bacterium
CGGCCGGCGCAGCGGGGGCAGGGGGTGCGCCCCATTGCGGCGCGGCCGGTGCCTGCGGGACGGGCACCGTTGGTTCAGGCGCGCTTGGGGCCGGCCCTGCGGCCGCCCCCTCCGGTTGCACGGCGGGCTGGTCGGTCATCCTCGTCTCCCCTAAGGCTGTTGCGTTCGCGGAGTCTAGCCGCCCCAGTGCCCGTTCGTCCCTCAGAGTTTTGCGAGCGCCCCAAGCACGGCGCGCTCCACCTCGTCGGGCGTGGCCAGCGGCATCTCAAAGCGTGCTGTGGCAGACGCGCTCAGCATCAGGTTGTACGGCGCCGGCGTCTGGTCCAGCCCGCGGAAGTCCGTCCGCACCATGATCACAGGCTTGCTGCGCGCATACGCCCAGCCGCACTCCCAGGCAGTGCCCGAGTCCGGATCGTCGCCATCCATAAACGCAACCAGCGCCTCGCACCACTCAAGGTTGGCCAGGTCGTGGCGGAAAATCGCAACAGCGTCGGTTCGATCCGTGTCCTGGTCCTGCGGCACAAACACCTCGTGGCCCGCGGCGCGCAGCCGCCCGGCCATGTCGGCGTTCCACGCCTGCTCGGCCGAAGTGAACAGCGGGCCCGCAAGGTAGATGCGCATCGGTCAGTCCTCCACCGCAATCGTGCCGTCCACCGCAATCGTGCCGTCGGCCGCCATCGTGCCATCGGGGACCCGATCACGCGCGGTCTCCACGGCCATGTCCAGCCGCCGGAACTCCGGCAGCGCAAGCGCAATCAGCCCCACGCCCACCAGCGACAGCAGCCCGCCGCTCACCGCCGACAGCTGTGGCCCAGCGATTGCCCCAACCGCACTCGCCTCGGCATCGCCAACCCTCGGTCCACCCGTCACCACCAGGATGTGAATGGAGCTGACCCGGCCCCGCAGCTGGTCAGGTGTCAGGAGTTGGACGATTGACGTACGCAGCACCGCGCTGATCACGTCCGCCCCCGCCGCCACCGCCAGACACAGCAGCGCCAGCGGGAACGAGAACGACGCAAGACCAAAGCCGACGATGCCGATGCTCCAGACGGCAACCGCGATCAGCACGCCCCGGCCCGGGCGGCGCAGGTGCGTGGTCCAGCCGCTGAAGACGGATGCCGCAAAGGCACCGATCCCCTCGGCCGCGGCCATCAGGCCCACCCCGGCTGGGCCTGCGTGGAAGACCGTGAGCGCCAAGGCCGGGTACAGCGTCCGCGGCGACCCAAACACCATGGCGTTGATGTCCACCACAAACGTGGCCAGGACAGGCCGGCGTGACCGGGCAAAGCGGAGTCCCTCGCCAATGGAGCGGAGGCTTGGCCGGGCTGCACCCGGAGCCGGCGGAATGGGCTTGATCATGTAGACAGCCGCAATGGCGGCGCCAAACGTGACGACGTCAAGCAAGTACGCCGGCGCAATCCCCACGGTTGCGAGGAGCAACCCCCCGATGGCCGGGCCAATCACCGCTCCTCCGTTCCAGACCAGCTGGTTCATCGCGATGGCGGCCTGCAACCGCTCCGGCGGCACCAGACGCGGCAGCGCCGATCCGCGAGCCGGCTGGTCCACCGCCCCAAGACCCGCCTGGATAAAGGCCACGGCGAACAACGCGATGACGGGCGGCGCGGGCAGCAGCGCCAGCCCAACGAACGCGAGGCTCGCCAGCGCCAGCCCGGTCTGCGTGATGAGGAGCAAACGGCGGCGGTCCACCGCATCGGCGATCGCACCGCCACCAAGGGCGAACGTCAGGATCGGGAGGAGCTGAACCAGCGAGAGTGCGCCAAGCGCCAGAAGATCCCCGGTGAGCACGTACACCTGGTACGGCAGGACAACCTGCGTGATCGTCCGCCCGATGATGCTGATGGCTTGGCCTGTCCAGAGCAGCCGAAAGTCGCGGTCAAGCCGCAGAGGCGCCGGGTCCGCGATGAGGTTGCCGAAACGGCGCGGGCGCTGGGGCGGCGGGGTCGGGCTTTGCGTCACCGCGCCGCCCGCGGCGAGCCGGCCGCCCAAGGCGTCACGGGGCCGGTGTTGGCGACGCTGTTGCCCCGCCCATCAGGTTCTTGAGATCCAGGATGTACCCATTGCCAGACGGCACAAGCATCACGCTGATCTTGTCCGAGAGCTTGTTGATCAGCTGGTACTGCAGCACCGGGTCCGACAAAGACTGCGCGAGCAGGCGGTTGGCCTCCGCTTGACCTGTGGCGAGGGCAACCTGCGCATCGGCCTGGCCCTTTGCGGCAACCACTACCTGCTGGGCTTGGATCTGCTTCTGGGCCAAGACCTGCTGCTCGGTCTGGACCTGCTGCTGGGCAACCTGCTTGGCCTCGATTGCCGCCTGGAACTCCGGGCTGAAGGCGATATTGGCGATGTAGATGTCGTCCACGATGATGTGGTACTGGGACAGGTTATCGGCCAACGCGGACTTGGCTCTGGCACGAATCTCGTCTCGGGCGCCCAGAATGTTGTCCACCGCGTACGTGGGGACAACGGTCTTGATGAAGTCGTTGAAGGCCGGGTCAATCACCTTGGACGCGAAGTCCGTGCCCACGCGCTGGTACAGGTCAGACGCGTACTGGCCGTCCACGTGGTAGTTCATCGTGCCGGTCAGCCTGACGGTCTGGTACTCCTTGGACGCGGCGTCAATCTCCTGAAACTGGTGCGGCTGCACACGGGTGTCCACGTTGACAACGTGCTGGACGATGGGCTGGACGATGTGGAGACCGGGCTCCAGGGTGCCCGCCTGAACCTGGCCAAAGTTCATCAGGATGCCCACGTTGCCCGCGGGGACCTCGACAAACGGGGCGGCAAGGCCAACAACAACCAGCACGGCGCCAACGATGGAGCCAACGATCCCGCCGATCACGTGGCGGCCGCCGACAGACGCGCCGGGCGAGACGTTGCGGACGCCGCGCGCCGTGACCTCGGCGGCCGTCCGTGCGACAGGCAGAAACACCCCGAGGCCTAGGCTGGCCACGAGGATGATGATCCCAAACAGCAGGATCAGCGCATTGAGCATCATGGGCGCACC
>CAIXZV010000283.1 GCA_903924005.1 uncultured Chloroflexota bacterium
CACCCTGATCGCGCTCGGCTTTGACGCCGTGTGGATCGCCGTGGGCGCGATCTGGCTGCTGGCCAACTCGCGGGCCACCAAGCGCAGCGTGCTTGTTCAGGGGTCCGCGGCCAAGGCCGGCGGCGTCTGACCGGCCGCCGCTGAGCCACCAGCCGACCCTTGGCCGGCCTCCCGCTCTCGACCTCCGTCGGGCAGCTCCCCTCCCCCGGGGGCCTGCCCGACGGCTGGATTCGCGCCGAGCTCGCCGCCCTTTCGGCGTGCGGTCCTGTTCGCGACGGCAATGAGGACCGACTCGGCTGGGTTGTGATGGGTTCGCCAGACACCATTCGTTCACCGCACGGTGATGAAGGGCCCGTCACGGCCACCCTGGAGGGACCCGGCCTGGGCGTGGTGATCGCCGATGGCCTGGGCGGTCACAACCATGGCGAACTCGCGAGCCGGACCGCCATTGGCGCCGTGCTCCGGGGGCTTGCGTCCCCGGATGCCGCCGAGAAACCGGGGCAGTCGCTGCGGACCGGGTTTGAGACGGCAAATGAGGCCTGCCTCCTGGGCCACCTCGTTGATCCCGAGGCGTTTGACCGAGCGCCGGGCGAGGCCCTGCCGCGCAAGACCCCAATTGCGGACGATGAGTCCGGCAGCGGCCGCTCCGGCCTACGCGGTGGCCAGACCACCCTGACCGCCCTCGCCCTCACCGGGCGCTCCGGACAGGTGGCTCACGTGGGCGACACGCGGATCTTCCGGCTGCGTGACCAGATGATCGAGTTGCTGACCAATGACCACACCCAGGCGCGCGAGTTGCTCCGCATGCGCGTGATCAAGCCGGAGCAGGTGCTGACCCACCCAGGCCGTCACCTCCTCACGCGATCGATCGGGGGCGACCTGCTCGTCCGGATCGAGGAGCGGACCAGCGCGCCCTTTGTGGGCGACGTCTACTTGCTCTGTTCAGACGGCCTTTGGAGCGCCATCACAAGCAGCGAGGCGTTCACCGCAATGTCTGGCAACCTCGCCGACGGCGTCCGCGATCTTGTTGCCCGCTCAGCCGAGCGCGGCGGCGACGATAATGCCAGCGTGATCGCGCTGCGCATTACCGACCTAAACGGCGGGCAGGACCAAGACAAGGCCGGCTGGAGGTTCCCGTGGCGCCGATGACCCCGTCTGGGCTGCAGCCCGGCGACAGCCTTGACCGCTTCACCATCGTTGATGCCATCGGTCACGGCGCATTCAGCGACGTCTACCTCGCGGAGGAGCAAGGCGGCCGCCGGGTCGTGATCAAGCTCCCGCACGACGCGCTCATGGGCGACGTCAGCGCGTTTGACCGCTTCCGGCGCGAGATGGAGATTGACGGGAAGCTGGATCATCCCGGCATCCAGCACTCGTACGACCTGGGCGAGGACCGATCGCGCCCGTATCTGGTGCTTGAGTACATCGACGGCATCACGCTGCGCGAGGTGCTCAGCACGGAGCGCAAACTGCCGGCCCCGCGCGCGGTGGACGTGGCGCTCCAGCTGTCAGCCGCGATGGCCTCCGCGCACGAGTTGGGGATCGCGCACCGTGACCTGAAGCCCGAGAACATCTTGGTGACCCCGAAAGGGAGGGTTGTGGTCACGGACTTTGGCATTGCGCTCATGGCGGGCGCCCGCCGCCTCACCTGGCGCTGGCTGACGTCCACCATGGGCACGCCCGACTACATGGCGCCCGAGCAGGTGGAGGGCAAGCGCGGGGACGCCCGGACCGACGTCTACGCGCTGGGGATCATCCTGTACGAGATGCTCCTTGGCCGGGTGCCATGGGAGGGCGACAACCCGCTCGTGGTCATGGCCCAGCACGTCAACGCGCCGCTCCCGTCGCTCCGCGCCGCCGACTCGATGATCCCCGCGCCGCTTGAGGCCATTGTCACCAAGTGCCTGCGCAAGGACCCCGACGAGCGTTACGCAAATGCGGGCGAACTACACGCGGATCTGGACTCCTGGCAGGACCTGGACGTGTCGTCCTTCGCGTTTGGCGAGGATCGCGCACCCTCGTCGCTGAAGGCAAAGGGCGGTCTGCCGCTGCTGATTGCGGGGATCAGCATCGGCTTCATCGTTGCGAGCGGGCTCTTCATTGCGGCGTTCATGGCGCTTAGCCACCGCTGACGCCGGGGCACGCGGGAGGGCGGCAACCTAGCCCCAGGGCGGGATGGCAACGTCCGGGCGCGCCAAGTTGGCGTTGAGGTATCTCGGGTCGCCGGTGACCTCGCGCCACTCCCCAAGCCACGCGGGAAGCTCCACCGGCTCTGCCTCATCGCGCAGCTCCACCTCCACAACAACCAGCCCAGCCGGCTGCTCGAACACGTCAATCTCCAGCGTCTGATGCCCGTGGGCGACGACGTGACGGATCTTTCGCACCGGGCGCCGGTCCGGGTCCGCGCGGCCGAGGGCTTCGCTCCAGCCGGCCTCGTCCAGCGGGGTCTCGCGCTCGTCAAACGAGAACGTACCGACGCGACGCTTCACGGTGTGGCGATAGGTCACAACGCCATCGGGGCTGGCCGATCTCCGCACCCGCTCAGCGACGCCTGGGTCGTCAGCCAGGAGGTAGACCTGCTCAAGCTGCTTGGCCACGGCGCCATGGACGATCAGGACCGCGATCGACGGGGTGGTGCGCAGACGGAACTTGCGCTCGATCTCAAGGTTGGCGGTTGTCACACCACGATGGTAACCGTGGCGGTTGCTCAGCGGCGGATGTTGCCCGAGATGCCGGCCGAGGAGACAAAGCCCCACCCGTTGCGTGCGACAAGCGTGACCCGGTAGCAGCGGCCAGCGGCGGTGGCGATCGTCGCCGCGGAGCCCGAGACCGTCTTCGTCGTCATCAGGCGCCACGAGGTCGCGCAGCCCGCGGTGGTCTTCTTGGCCCAGAAGACCTTGAGCGTCTGGCCCGTGATGGCCTTGCTGGTTGGGTTGGCGGTGGACCAGCGGACCTTGAACGTGGCGCCGGTGGCCTTGGTGGTGGCGCCCGGCATCGGGTTGGTGAAGGTGACCACCGGGATGCCCACGAGGTACCAGCCGGACGCAACTTCGGACGTGCCGGTGGCCGTGGTCAGGGTGAGGTGGAAGCGATAGCACGTGCGCTTGGCAAAGGCAACCTTGACGCTGAGCGCGGCCGGCGATGTGGAGCTCACGAGGGTCCAGTCGACACCGCTACAGCTCCCAGGCTTCACCACGGTTCCGGACCATGTCTCTAGCGTGCGGCTGTAGGCCACGCGGGAGGGGTTGGACTCGGTCCAGGCCACGATGCCGCTGGTGGGTGAGTTGAGGATCCAGTTGGGGCGCGGCGTGGTGAAGGCGGCGCCCGGCCGGCCATCAACCAGCGGAGCGGAGTCCGCTGCAGCGGCGACGCCCAGCGCGGACACCTCAACATGCCAGCGGTAGCAGGTGTTTGGGGCCACGTGGCTGAAGGCAGCGGAGTTTGTGGTGGGGTTGAGCGTCTGGACGGCCGTCCACGTCACGCTGGTGCAGGAGCCGTCGGCGCCCATCGGAGCACGGTACGAGGTAAGCACGCGAGCAAGCTGCAGCCCGTCGGGCGCCGACTCGATCCAAATGATCTTCGCCGCGCCGTCCGCGACGGCGAGCGGGGCGCTGGTGTTGGGCAGGCCGAACGCGACGCTGATTGTGGGTAGGGACGTCTGGCCAATCGAGAAGGACACGAGCAGCGAACCCTGAAGCGAGCCCAGATCGATGGCCTGCCACGTCATCGCGTGCATGCCGGCGGTGAGGTTGGCTGTGGGGACGTCGATGGAGAGGCGACCGCTGGTCAGCGGCGCATCGAAGGTCCACGTGTAGTACGGGGCGCCGTCCACAAGCAGGGTGGCTTTGGACAGCCCGGCCGCGTCACTCACGGTTGCGGCGGCGTGGATCGTGTCGCCGCTGGCGTAGATGCCACCGCCAGCCGGTCCGCTGAACGCCGGGGCGTCGTCGTCGGTCAGGCGCGAGCCGCCGTTGGCGAACAGGCAGACGGCCATGATCACGTTTGCGTAGCCCTGCCAGGTGGCCGCAGTTGCGAGACCGCAGCCAATCCGGTCCCACTTCCCGAGGATGTTCGCGCGATGCGCGGCAGAGTTCATCCAGGCCCGCTGGAGGACGGCCACGTTCTGCGGGACGCCGTCGACGGTCCCGGCGCAGTTGGCCCCGGTGCTGTCGCAGCCGATGTCGTAGCGGGCGGTACCGGTGGGCCAGTTGTTCCAGCCGATGTTCTCCCCGTCGGCTCCATAGCCGCCGTTGATCAGGACAGGCAGGATCGTCGCGGCGCAGCCGGTTGGTGTGTGTGCGAAGTAGCTCCGGTCAAGCATGTCCTGTGCGCGCCCGGCCATCGCCCCGGTCTTCCCTGGGCAGGCCCAGGAGCCGTTGCGGGCCAGCGACGCGAGGTACGGGTCCACGTCCAGTGACGGGAGGCCAAGCGCCTCGCGGTCCTTGTTGGTGATCTCCATCACGGCCTCGGCCTGGCCGGCGGCGGAGAAGCCGGACGTGGCAGCCGATGCGGCGGCACGGGTTGGGGCGGGCGCGGCGGTCGCGACGAGCACGACGGAGAGCAAGGCGATGACGGCAATCGGGCTGCGCTTGAACATGCCTGAAGCATCGGCCGCGAGGTCTGCCGGGGCCATGGGTCAGGGGTTGGGGTACCAGCAGGACGTTCGTTTTCCGGTTGTCCGCAGCGGGGTAGGACGCCTCCGACAAGGGACAACGCGCGTCGTCGTTCCAGACGGATTCACGACAACGCGTGACGGGGGGATCGTGCTCGGGCAGACTGCGGACATGGCGAATCGTGCAGCAGCCGGGAACGCGGAGATACCGCTTGCAGGTGGCATGGGCTCCGGTGGGGCGGTGGTGCGTGTAGGCGACACCGTGCGTCGTCCGGTGCGTCCGCACACCGCCAGCGTCGACGCGTTTCTGCGTCATCTGGAAGCCGTGGGCTTCGCAGGGGCACCGCGCCACCTGGGTCTGGACGAGCAGGGCCGCGAGGTCCTCACGTTCATCGAGGGCGACGTGGGTATCCCGCCGTTCCCGGTCTGGGTGGGCAGCGACGCGGTGCTCCTCGGCGTTGCCCGTCTGCAGCGGGACTTGCACGTGGCGGCGGCCAGCTTTGTCCCGCCGCAGGACGCCGTGTGGGATCGGCCAAACGTGACGGACCCGGGACCGGGCGCGCTGGTCTGTCACAACGACCTGTGCGTGGAGAACGTGGTGGTCCGCAACGGGACCGTGGTGGCGTTTATTGACTTCGACTTCGCCGCGCCGTCGGACCGGCTCCTTGACATCGCCATCGCGGCCCGTCACTGGATCCCGCTCCGCGACCCCGCCGACATCGACCCCGAACTCCGCGGCGTTGACCAAATTGCCCGGTTCCTCGCGTTCTGCGACGAACACGGACTGGACCGCTCGCAGCGCGAAGCCGTAGCCGCACACGTCGGCACCTTCCTTGACCGCGCGCTGGACTCGATGCGCACCAGAGCGGAGTCCGGGCTGGAGGCGTACGTCCGCGTCTGGAACGCTGGCTATCCCGAGCAGAACCGGCGCTCACGCGCATGGATGGACGCACATCGCACCCAACTCGTCGGCTGAGACGGCGCGCGGCAAACCGAGCGTTTGACGGTTCGACGGAGCACGGGGGACACTGCGGGTCCGCGGTGCCTTCAGGGGTACCGCCGTACCCATCGCCAACGACGTCCCCCTCCCGGAGGTTGCCATGACCCTCGTCTCGAGACTCTTCGCCCCAAAGACCACGGCCCGCGCCCACTGCGATCTGCCCTGTGGCGTCTACGACCCTGAGCAGGCCCGCATCGAGGCCGAGTCTTGCTACCGGATCATCCAGAAGCTCTCTACAAGCGAGGACGCCGCGTTCCGCACGCGCGCCATCGCCATCAAGGAGCGCCAGGCCGATCTGGTGAAGCACCACCTCGACACGCTCTGGCACGACTACTTCAAGCCGGAGCATCTCGACGCAGTCCCCAACCTGCACCAGCTCTTCTGGGACGCCGCGAAGCAGGTGAGCAAGGTCAAGGCCTCCACAAGCCTTGAAGACGCCCAGAAGCTGCTTGACCTGATCAACGAAGTTGACGCCGCGTGGAAGGCCACCGGCGGCCCCGGCAAGACCCGCGTCGCAGGCCGCCCCGGCTGATCCGCCGCTCCCCTCTTCGCAAGCACGCACACGGGGCCCCGTCCGGTGACGACGGGGCCTCTGCGCGTCCGGCACTCCCAGCCAGGGCCAGCGCGGCCGGACCCGCTGCTCGCCCGTCTGCGCGGCCCGTGGCGTGTCGCGGTGGCCGAGGCGTCCATGACACCGTCCATTGAGGCGGGCGACTGGCTCCTTGTGGACCCCACAGCCGCACGTTGGCCACGACGCGGGGCTGTTGTGGTCTTCCGCGAGCCCGGCTCTGACGAGTTGGCAGTCAAGCGTGTTGCCGGCCGGCCTGGCGACTGGATCCCCTTCGCCGGCTCGTATCTCCAGCTTGCCGAGGACGAGGCCTGGCTGCTCTCTGACGCCAGCGACGACGACGTGGCGACGCTTGGGTTTGGCTCCGTCGTTGACTCCCGGCGGTATGGCCCCGTGTCGGTATCGGCACTCGTGGGTCGCGTCTGGTTCCGCTATGCGCCGTTGGCGCGACTCGGCCGCATTTCCGGGAGACCCGCGCCCCAGCGGTCGTAGGGCTCGTGTGGCGTTGCGCTCGGAGCGACACCCTGACCGGTCACCGGGCAGAAGGCCTAGCATCCGCGCATGGACGACTTGATCGCAACTCTGCGCACCCGCGGCAGCTTCAACCCAGATGCTCCGCTTCCCGCCGCTCCCATGCCCTGGGACTACATGCCCACCCCAACCCATCGTGATGGGCCGCCCTGGGCAACGGCGGAGATGATTGCGGCCGAGCCTGCGCTGGTCGCGCGAGTTGGGGCCCGGGTTGTCGCGGCTGGTGCTGCCGCCGCTCTGGCTGCTGCCATCAGGGAGGCTGCGGTTGCGGGCCTGCCGGTGGTGGTCACCGGCTGCGGCACGTCCGAGCACGCGGCAATGGGCGTTGCGGCAATCCTGCGCGACGGCTGGCGTGCAGCTGGGCTGCCAGGCGCTGGGCCGGCAGCGGCACAGGCGTTCGAGCTTGCGCTGGATCCGCCCGCGGGTGGCCTGGTGATTGGCATCAGCCACGAGGGCAGCACGGGCGCCACGATGGCGGCGATGGACGCGGCGCGGGCGCTCGGGGCGAGGACGGCGGCCATCACCGGCAGCGCCCACTCCCCCATCGGCGGGCACGCGGACATCATCCTCGAGACCGTGGAGATGGACCGCAGCTGGTGCCACACCGTCGGGTACGTGTCACCGCTGGCGGCGGCGACGGTGACCGCTGGGATCCTTGCCGGCGGGACGCCAAATCCTGACAAGCTTCGAGTCCGATTGCTGGCAGGCATCGACGCCACGGCCGGTGGGCGCGCCGACGCCATCGGCGCCGCAATTGCCGCCTCGACACACCTGCTGGTGCTGGCGTCGGGCATGGACCGCGTCACGGCGCGGGAGTTCGCGCTCAAGGTTGAGGAGGCGGCCTGGGTCCCCTCCTCCGTGCGCGAGCTGGAGACGTTCCTCCACGGGCATCTGCCGGCCACCGGCTCGGACACGTCGCTGGTGCTTGTGCTCACAGAGCGCGACAGCCTTGACGTCCGGGCCGCGCGCGCCTGTCAGGCGCTGGCCGCAGCTGCAGTCACGGGCATCCGTCCTGCGGCCATCCTTGGCGCTGATGCGGCCGCCCTGATCCCAGCGTCGCTGACGCCTGCCGGCAGGATCGTCATCCCCGAGGGTTCCACCATGCCCGGCGCACCCGCGTCGCTGCTCGGCGCGGCGGGGCCCCTGCAACTCGTGACGCTGGCCGTGGCGGCCGCCCGCGGCACAAACCCGGATCCCATCCGCCGCGACAACCCCGTGTACCTGCGGGCGGCCGAGGTGGCCGACGCTCCTGCGCCCACCGCGTAACGGCCGACGCTCCTGCGCCCACCGCGTAACGGCCGACGCTCCTGCGCCCACCGCGTAACGGCAAGCCGCCCGGCGGGTGAACGGTTCCGCGCCGAGACGTTTCACCCCTCTGGCAGCGCGCTTGTTGCGCCGAAACGCCTCGCCGCGTGACAAACCGTGCATGGCGCGGGTGGATCGTTCCGGGACGGAACCGTTCACCCGCCACACGGGTGAACGTTGCACCGCCAGGAGCACGGCACCCCGGGCGCTCCCTAGCCGAACAGGTACTCGGCCGCCTCGTCGATCATCGCGAGGTCGCGCGGCAGGAAGTCCTGCAGCACGATGCGCTCGGCGCCAGCTGCCGCAAACGCCGCCACCTGCGCTCGGGCCTGGGCCGGCGTGCCGTGGATCCAGCGCGGGCGGCGCTCCGCAAGCCACGCTTCGGCCGCGTCAGCGGCTCCCATGGCGCGCAGCAGGTCCGCCTCGCGTGCCGCAACACCCGCCTCGTCGCGGGCCACCACGACACCCGCCATCACCGAATGGACCAGCGTGGCCGGATCGCGTCCCACGGCAACGCACGCCTGGTCAAGCGCGGCAAACTTGGCCACGGCGGCTGAGGGTGTGGTGGACGAGAGGTTGAACTCGTCCGCGTAGCGTGCGCTAATCCGGTAACCGCGAGGCGTCCCCTGCCCGCCCGTGATGATCGGGATGCTGCGGCCCGCCCGCCCTGACAGCGTCGAGGGCTTTGGCCGGACCAGCGCATCGGCCACCTGGTAGTGCTGCCCGGTGAAGGACCAGCCGTCGGGTCCGTCCCAGAGCCCGCGCAGGATCTCCAAGGCTTCCTCCAGGCGGTCCGCACGCTCGCTCATCGGCGGGAACCCGAATCCATGGGCCAGGTGCTCATGCTCGTTCCAGCCCGCGCCGATACCCACTTCTACGCGGCCACCGCTCATCTCGTCAACCGTCGCTGCCACCTTGGCAAGGTTGCCGGGGTGCCGGAACAGCACGGGCGACACGAGCGTGCCCAGACGGATGGTGGTCGTCTCGCGGGCAAGCCCGGCCAAAACCGCCCAGGCATCGGTGGTGGGCTGCGCTGAACCGCCAGGAAAGCTGTCGTAATGATCGGAGCGGAGGAGCGCCTCAAACCCGGCCGCCTCAGCACGCAGCGCAACCGCCAACTGCTCGTCATAGGTCAGACCCTGCTGGGGCTCGATCATCAGCGCGAAGCGCACAGGACATCCTCCGGCTCGGTCACGGCGGGGTGCGCGCGACCCTTGCATTTGACAGAACTATTCACTTGCCGTAAATACTTCACTTGATGCAAACAACTATCGCCACCGAGGCCGAGAGCAACCCCGCAGACGACAGCCACAGGCTGGGCGCCGAGACGGTGCTTGCAGACTTTGGCCGCGTCTTGGGCTCGTCTCGCTGCGCCGGATCCCAGCGGCTGGTGCGGCTGGGCATCAGCATGACCCATTTCCACGTTCTGACGCTGCTCCGTCACCACGACGCGATGCCGATGGGCAGGCTTGCCGAGATCCTCGACGTGTCGCTGTCCAACGCAACCGGCGTTATCGACCGGATGGAGGAGCGCGGCCTCGTGGAGCGCGTCCGCGTCCCCGATGACCGGCGCATCGTCATGGTCAAGCCCACCCAGCCGGGCCTCGACCTTGTTGACGAGGTTGAACTCGTCAAGAGCGAGGTCATGACACGGGCGCTGGGGAGGCTTGATGCCGACCAGTTGGACCGTCTGACGGTCGCTGTGGCAGACCTCCGAGCGGCCATCGAAGGGGAGATGGCGCAGTACCCCGAGAACTACGGCGCGCTTGGCGGCTGCAGCCATGACGGCCAGCCACACGCTCAACACGCCCACCACGGGCATCACGCGTTGCCCACGACACCCACCTCCTAGTCCACCAGTCCAATCCGGCCGCGTGTCGGAACCCGCTGCGCAAACGGCAGCCAACCACGAAAGGAACGTCCTTGGAAGCCATGCCCATGGGGCACGACGACGCCCCCGGCCACACCCTCGCGTCGCTCAACCTGAACCATCGCGCCAAGATGGAGATCCTCGTCGCGATCATGCTGGGGCTCTTCCTGGGCGCGCTTGACCAGACGATCGTCAGCGTGGCGCTGCCCACCATCGTGACCGAGCTTGGCGGTCAGGCGCTCCTGACCTGGACCATCACGATCTACCTGCTCGCGTCCACCATCACCGTGCCGTTCTACGGCAAGCTTTCCGACCTGTACGGACGGAAGCCGCTGCTCATGTTGGGCATCGGGCTGTTCCTGATTGGCTCCGCGCTGTCCGGCCTGAGCCAGAACATGACCCAGCTGATCGTGTTCCGCGGCATCCAGGGCCTCGGCGCCGGCGCGCTGTTCCCCATTAGCCTCGCGGTCATCGGCGACCTGTTCACCCCGGCCGAGCGCGGCAAGTACCAGGGTCTGTTTGGCGCCGTCTTCGGCCTCAGCTCCGTCATCGGCCCGCTCCTCGGCGGCTTCCTGACCGAGCATGCGTCGTGGCATTGGATCTTCTACGTCAACCTGCCCGTGGGCCTCGTGGCCCTCTACGTCATCTGGCATCTGCTGCCAAATGTCCGCCGACCCGGTGCCTCGCACAACCTGGACTTCCTTGGCGCAGGCATCTTCACGCTGGGCGTGGGTTCCCTGCTTGTCGGCCTCACCAACAAGCAGTCCGCAGACTGGGGCACCTTCCAGGTGGGCGGCCTGATCCTCATCGGGCTCGCGCTCGGCGCGTTGTTCGTGTTCGTGGAGTCGCGGGCCAAGGAGCCCATCGTCCCGCTGGGCCTGTGGCGTGACCGGACGTACGCGACGTCCGTCTTGGCAACCTTCCTCATCAGCTTCGGCTTCTTCGGGGCTGCGGTGTTCCTGCCGCAGTGGTTCCAGTTCGTGCAGGGCGCCACACCCACCAACTCGGGTCTGTACACCCTGGCTCTGCTCGCCGGGCTGATCATCAGCTCGGTGGTATCCGGGATCCTCGTGTCCAAGACCGGGCGCTACAAGATCGTGATCATGACGGGCCTTGTGCTGATGGCCATCGGGCTGCTCCTGATGTCCAACATCCGCGCTGACACGCAGCTGCCCATCCTGTGGGTCTGGATGTTCATCACCGGTCTGGGGATCGGGCCCACGCTGTCCGTGTTCACCATCGTGGTCCAGAACGCGGTCCCGGTCCGGGCCCTCGGCGTCGCCACGTCCAACCTGACGTTCTTCCGCCAGATCGGCGGCTCCGTGGGTCTGGCGCTGCTGGGCACCATCTTCGGCAACCGGCTCACGTCGGAGCTGCCGGTCCAGCTGGCGCCGCTGGCGCCAAAGCTCATCGCAGCCGGGGTGCCACCGCAGGCGCTCCAGAGCCTCGGCGGCGGCCAGGCAACCAGCCTGGTTGAGGTGGGCAAGGACCTCGGCACGACGCTCCTCGCGGCAATCCCGGAGCCAATCCGAACCCAGGTCAAGCCGTTCATCGGCGACATCGTCTTCGGCATCCACCAGTCCTTTAGCATCGCGATTGCCGAGGTCTTCCTCATCGGGGTTGGCACCACCGTTGTGGCCCTCTTGGTCGCGGCCTTCATGCGCGAGATCCCGCTGCGCACAACGCTGGCACCACGCCAGCCGGGCGTCGCGGGCGCGGAGGCAGCCGTCAGCGCTGACTTCCTCGAAGAAGGCATCGTCGAGGCTGACCCCTCCATCGACTGACCGTCCCCTCCGGCACCCCGACAGCCCGGCTCGCGGCGTCCCCTGCAGCCGGGTTGTTCGATTCGGCGAGGTACCATCGGGCGCATGGCCAACCTGCTCCCCTACCGAGCCGCACTGGTGGCGCCCGGCGCCGACGCCGGCGCCGCTGACGCTGTGTGGCGCGGCACCATGCCGTTGGCTGACCTACCTGCGGGGTCGATGCGCCGGGTCTCCTTCGGCGACCTGGACATCCTGCTTGCCCACACGGAGCGCGGGCTTGTCGCCGTGGACGATC
>CAIXZV010000284.1 GCA_903924005.1 uncultured Chloroflexota bacterium
AATCAGCCCTGCAACGGTCCCCTCAAACACAATCGTGCCGCCGTGCGGACCGGCGCCGGGGCCCATGTCAACCACGTGGTCCGCCACGCGGATGACCTCGTCGTCGTGCTCAACAACAAGCACCGTGTTGCCCTTGTCGCGCAGGCGCCGGAGCAGCGCGTTCATCTGCTGGACATCGTGTGCGTGGAGCCCGGCCGTGGGCTCATCAAAGATGTAGGTCACATCGGTGAGCGCGGAGCCCAGGTTGCGGACCATCTTGGTCCGCTGCGCCTCGCCGCCCGACAGCGTCCCGGATGCGCGGTCCAGCGACAGGTACCCAAGACCAATCTCCACAAACGCGTTGAGCGTGTCCTGGAGGGCTGCCGCGATGGGCGCCACCGAAGGCTCCGAGAGCCCCCGGACCCAACCAAGGAGGTCGCTGATCTGCATGGCGCAGGCGTCGGCGATGCTGACACTCTTGATCCTGGACGAGCGGGCGCCGGCGGCCAGACGGGTGCCGCCGCAGTCCGGACAGGCCGTGAGGGTGACGGCCCGCTCCACAAAGGCGCGGATGTGGGCCTGTTGGGCCTCGGGGTCCTTGGCCACCATCGACTTCTGGATCTTGGGGATCAGCCCCTCGTAGGTGAGGTTGATGCCGTCCACCTTGATCTTGGTGGGCTCCTTGTAGAGCAGGTCGTGGAGCTCGGTGGGGGTGAAGTCGCGGATGGGCTTGTTGGCGTCGAAGAAGCCACAGCCGGCAAAGATTCGGCCGTACCAGCCGTCCATGCTGTAGCCCGGGATCTTGAGGGCGCCGCCCAGGAGGGACTTGTCGGCGTCGTAGATTGCGGTGAGGTCAAAATCGCTTGCGGTGCCGATGCCGTCGCAGCGCGGGCACATGCCGCCAACAAGCGTGAAGGTCTTGGCCTCCCGCTTGGCGCTGCCGCGCTCCACAACCACCGAACCCGCTCCGTTCACCGACGGCACGTTGAACGCAAACGCCTGCGGGCCGCCGATGTGCGGATCGCCAAGCCTGCTGAAGATGATCCGCAGCATGGCGTTGGCGTCGGTGACGGTGCCCACCGTGGAGCGGATGTTGGCGCCCAGCCGCTCCTGGTCCACCACGATGGCCGTGGTGAGCCCCGCCAGCGAGTCCACGTCCGGCCGCGCGGGCGTGCCCATAAACGTCTGGACAAACGAGGCGTACGTCTCGTTGATGAGCCGACGCGATTCAGCGGCGATCGTCTGGAAGACAAGCGAGCTCTTGCCCGAGCCCGAGACACCCGTGAACACCGTGAGCCGGCGCTTGGGGATGTCCAAGCTCACGTCGCGCAGGTTGTTCTCGCGGGCGCCGCGCACCTCGATGGCGCCCCAGCTGTCTGTCCGTTTCTCGCTCATGGCGCAACGCTACGCCAAGCCGCCGTAGAGTGGCGCCGTGCTGATCATCGTCCCCTCGTCCGAGACCAAGCAGGCGCCGCCGAAGCGGGGCAAGCCCGTGGCGCTTGACGCGCTGTCCTTCCCGGAACTCTCGCCTATGCGGGAGCGCGTGCTGGACGCGCTGATCGCCACAAGCGCAAGCCCCGATGCCCTCGCGCGCCTGCAGGTGGGCCCGTCCTTTCTGGACGAAGCGGATCGCAACACCCGGTTGCGGTTGCTCCCGGCACGGCCCGTGCTTGAGGTGTACACCGGCACGCTGCACGGCGGTCTTGATGCCGCCACGCTCTCGGCTGGCGCCAAGCGCCGCGCGTCAACGCGCTTGGTGGTGGCGTCTGCGCTGTGGGGCCTGCTCCGCCCTTCGGACAAGATCCCGCCCTACCGCATGAACATCTGCGCCCGCTTGGTTGGCATCGACCATCTGGAGCCGGCTTGGCGCGAGGTCCTCCCGGACGTGTTGGCGCAGGCGGCGGGGAAGCGCGGCGTCATCCTTGATACGCGGGCCGCCAGCTACCAGGCGCTGGGCATGCCGACGGGTCTTAGCGAGCGCACCGTCACGCTGCATGCGGACGCCTCGGCCGGCGGGCGCGTGGGCAACGTGTTCACCAAGCGCGTGCGCGGCGAAGTGGCACGGTTCCTGCTGGAGTCCGGCGAGGATCCGCGGACACCCACCGAACTGGCGCGGCTGCTTAGCGAGCGCTGGCCCGTGCGTCTTGAGGAGCCGGCGCGCGTTGGCCGCCCTTGGGCGCTGACGGTCTCGCTCTCGGTCTGACGCCCGCGCCGTGCATCGGACGTACGCTGCGAGCATGTCCTTCGCCCGCCAGCTTCTCCGCCTCCACCAGACCGTCTACGTGCGCTCGGACGGCCGTCTCGGCCATCGCCTGATTGGCGTCCCGTCGCTGATCCTGCGCACGACCGGCCGCCGCTCCGGCGTGACGCGGACCGCAGTGCTCACCTACGCCAGCGACGCGGGCAGCTACGTGGTGGTCGCCTCAAACGGCGGCGGGGACCAGCCGCCGGCGTGGCTCCACAACGTGGAGGCCAGTCCGGTGGTCGCCATCCAGATTGGGCGCCGCCGGGCTGCCGCAACAGCCCGCATCGTGAACGCGGGCGACACGGACTACCCGAGCCTGTGGCGTCTTGTGAACCAGGTCAACCACGGGCGCTATGACGGCTACCAGAAGCGCACCGCCCGCCCCATCGCCCTGGTGGTCCTGACCCCTGACGCTGCTGCTGGCTGACGGCAACCGCGCCTTCTTACTGTCAGATGTTGCCGGTGGGGCTGGTCGGCCGTCCGTGACGGACGATCGGGTCATGACCATCGAGCGGTAGTAGGCGCCACAAACTCCTGACACCATCCGGTCACTGGCTGCCTCGTACATGGTGGAACCGCCGCTGAGATGCGGCCTCCCGCCAGTTCGATAGCGGTTGCGTCCGCACTCGGTGCTTCAGGAGACACAACTTGTCCCTCGCGTTCCTCCACCGCGACAAGCTCAAGCGACGCGCCATGGTGTCGGGCATGGTGGTTGCAGAGCCCGCGCGCTGCGTTGAATGCGGCACCTGCACGTACAACTGCCCGCTGGGCATCGACATTCGCGCCCGGGTTCGCCAGGGTCTGCCCATCTCCAGCAGCGGCTGCCTCACCTGTGGCGAATGTGTCGCCCGGTGCCCGCGTGGTGCGCTGCGTTTCGAGGTGTCGCCCGTGTTCCGGGCCGGCGCAGGCAGCAACTGAGATGGCCCGCCGCTACGTGATCGTTGGCAACGGTCCAGCCGGGCTGACGGCCGCAGAGGCCATTCGGCGCGACGACGCCAGCGCAGACATCCGCATCGTGGGCGGAGAGAACCATCCGTACTACTCGCGCCCCGGCCTCGCGTATCTGCTGACGGGGTCCATCCCTGAGTCCGCCCTGTTCTCGCGCCCGGACTCGGACTACCGGCAGCTGGGCCTCACCCGCACCGTTGGCATCGCGCACCGGATTGAGCGTGAGGCGCACCGGCTGGTGCTCACGGACGGCCAGGTCCTCCCGTACGACCGGCTGATGCTCGCTGTGGGCTCGCGCGCCGTGCGACCGCCGACGCCCGGCATGGAGCTTGAGGGTGTCGTCACGATGGACAGCCTTGATGACACGCGGGCGCTCATCCGGCTTGCCCGGTCCGCCAAGCGCGCCTGCGTGGTGGGCGGTGGGATCACCGCGCTGGAGCTTGCCGAGGGTCTCGCGGCCCGCGGCGTGGAGACGCACTACCTGATGCGGGGCGACCGCTACTGGGGCAGCGTCCTTGACCCGCACGAGTCAGCACTGGTTGAGGCGCGCCTTGAGGAGGACGGGATCCGCCTGCACCGGGAGGTGGAGGTGGGCCGCGTCATCGGGCACCGCGGCAAGGTGGTTGCCTTGGAGACCAACACAGCCTCCCAGATGCCCTGCGACATGCTGGCGGTGGCCGTTGGAACGCAGCCGCGCGTGGAGCTTGCCCAGGCGGCGGGTGTTGAGACCGGCAAGGGCATCTGGACGGACGCTGCGTTCCAGACCAGCGATGCCGACATCTTTGCAGCGGGCGACGTGGCCGAGATGCTGGATGCCAAGAGCGGCAAGCGCAGCCTTGAGGCGCTCTGGTCCGTGGCCATGGAGCACGGGCGCATCGCCGGGGCCAACATGGCAGGCGCCCAGGAGCACTACCGGCGCCCGGCGCCGTTCAACGTCACCAAGATCGGCGGCGTGACCACCACGCTCATCGGCGCGGTTGGCACGGGCCGGAGCGAGACGGACCTCCTAACCCTGTCGCGCGGCGACAGCCAGGCATGGCGCGAGCAGCTGGACGCGTTTGCCGTTGTGGCGGACCGCGGCGCCGACCACATGCGGCTTGTGGTGGGCGAAGACCGGATTGTCGGCGCCGTTGTGATGGGCGACCAGGCCTTCTCGCGCCCGCTGCAGCACCTGATCCGCGACCGCGTTGACATCCGCTGGGTGCGCGACCGGCTTGTTTCGGGCCCGGCCGAGGTGCGCCAGGCCCTCGCAACGCTCATCGAGAGGACGGGCTCCTTTGCGGCGGCCTAGCGGGCTGGCGCTGGCGCTGCTGACGGTCGCGGCGGCTGTCGGGCTGTATGCGGGCTACGCGCAGACCGTCGGCGTGCCCGCTGCAAGCGGCCTGATCGGGCATTCGCTCGGGATCATCGGTTTTGTGATGATGCTCATGACCGAGACGCTGTACTCGCTGCGCAAGCGCGCGATGCACCATCCCCGCGGCAGCATGCGCGCGTGGCTTGGGTTCCACATCTTCACGGGCATCGTAGGCTCGTCGCTGGTGGTGCTGCACGCGGCGGGCAGCTTCCGCGGGCTGGCCGGCGCCCTCACGGTGGTGACGCTGATTGTTGTTGCAAGCGGTTTCGTCGGCCGGTACATCTACACCGCGGTGCCGCGTACGGCCGACGGGGCTGTAGTTGAGGCGCAGGAGATCCAGCGGCAGCTCGACGCCGCGCGCGAAAGCGCTGCGGGTGCTGCGGCCACCCGGCAGGCGACGGCGCGGCTGCGCAACCTGGAGCGCCAGCTTGCGGCACTCCGATGGGCGCGGCGCGCTTTGGCAACCTGGCACGCGGTCCACGTGCCGCTGGGCATGGCGCTCTTCGTGCTGGCCTTCACGCACATCGGCGCGGCCGTCTACTACGCCACGCTGCTGCGCTGAGGACGAACGATGCGCCGACCGCTGGGCTGCTTCACGTTCTCGGCACTGGTGGCCGCCAGCCTCGCCGTGCTTGCGATTGTCGGCGCCAACGCCGCGTCCGGAAACGGGATGTTCAGCCCGGGCGAGCTCAGCCGCGTTGCGCACGGTGGCGTTGCGGGCGGCGTGTCGTCCCACGCCGAACTGGCCGGCCGATGTGAGGCGTGCCACGCGTCGGTGGGTTCCGCCAAGGGCATGGGGAGCCTGTGTCTGGCCTGTCACACAGACGTGGCCGCCACGATTGAGACCAAGACCGGCCTTCACGGGCGCTTCGCGGCAACCGTCGACAACTGCCGCTCCTGTCACACGGACCACCGGGGCTCCACGGCGGCGCTGACGCTCGCCAAGCCCGACGTCTTCCCCCACAACCAGACCGGGTTCTCGCTCGCGTCGCACCAGAACGCCAGCACCACCGGCGGCCTGAGCTGCCGTGACTGCCACACCGAACCGTCCGCGGCGTACGGCAAGTCTGACTGCGTCTCCTGCCATCAGGCGCGCGACACGGCCTTTATGGCCGCGCACCAGGAGACCTTCGGGACCCAGTGCCTGAACTGTCATGACGGCGTTGAAACAACCGGCAAGTCGTTTGCGCACACCAGCTACCAGTTGGCCGGCGCCCACCTCGGCGCCCAGTGCGTCGCCTGCCACAAGGGACAGACAACGCCGGCGGCGCTCAAGACCACGGCGACCGCGTGTGTGGGCTGCCATCAGGCCAAGGACATCCACGAGGGCCGCTTGGGCACGGCCTGCGCTGCGTGCCACACGCAGGATGCCTGGACCGCTGCCACCCTTGACCACGCGCGAACCCGGTTTGCGTTGGCCGGCAAGCACGTCACCACCGCCTGCGCCTCCTGCCACACCGAGGCCAAGTGGGCGGGGATTGGCACCACCTGCGCCTCCTGCCACGCGAAGGACGATCCGCACGCGGGCAAGCTTGGTTTGGACTGCGCCTCCTGCCACACCGCAAACAGCTGGAAGGACGCCACCTTCGACCATTCGACAACGGCCTTCGCGCTTGCGGGCGCGCACACGACAACCACCTGCGCCGCCTGTCACGCGGGCGGCGTGTTCAAGGGCACGCCGACAACGTGCGAGTCCTGTCACGCAAGCGCAAAGCCCGCCACGCACACCGGCGCCCTTGGCGGCGCCTGCGCCTCCTGCCACACGGCGATCGCCTGGAAGCCAGCAAGGTTCAACCACGGCGCGGCGACTTTCCCCTTGTCCGGCGCCCACCTGGGCGTGACGTGCCAGAAGTGCCACACGGGCGGTCCCTTCGCCAGCGCGCCCACAACCTGCGCCGCCTGCCACACAAAGCCCGTCTCGCACACCGCCTCGTACGGCACCGCCTGCGCGTCCTGCCACAACAC
>CAIXZV010000285.1 GCA_903924005.1 uncultured Chloroflexota bacterium
CGCCATGGGGGCTAGCGCGTCAGATACCCGTGACATACAACCGTTTCATCGCGGGTGGCGTGTCCTACACGCGTCCCCCTTGATGCAGGACAGACGGTGATCTGGTCGCGCCGTCACGTGCGGTCAGCAGGGGATGGGGTAGGGCAAGGGAAATCGTCATGCGCAGGTATCGGCTCTTCTCGTTTGTCATGGTGGCAGTCCTATCCGTGGGGGTGATGGCCCCAGCGGTCGCAGGGCTGGCGTCACCCGCCAAGGTTCTCGCCGAGGACCCGGCGGCCACCCCGGCACCGGCCAAGCCAGCTGCCTCGACGCCCAGCGGTGCCATCTCGGGCCCGCCGGCCAGCGCCACAGACGAGTCCCGGGTCCCGCACTACTACGGGCCGTATGCCAACTGGGGATGGAGCCCCCAGGCGATGGTGGATGCGATCGTCACGCTCCAGCGCGCGCCCGGGGACACCACGGGCACAGGCGCTGAGGCAAGCGCAACCGTGGACCCGAAGGACGGGTCCGTCATCTCCATCACGGTCACGAGCCCGGGATCCGGCTACACGCTGCCCCCTGTGGTGCAGATCACGTCGCCAGGTGTCACCCCCACATCTGTCGCCGTCGGCGCTGCAAGGATCTCGGCCGGCGTCATCGACAGCATCTCGGTGAACGAGACCGGCGGTGGGTTCACGGCACCAGTTGTGGCAGTCACAGGCGGCAGCCCCACGCCGGGCTTTGTGGCGGCGGCTGTTTCAAGCGGCTCAGTTGACGCCTTCACGGTTGCCGATGGCGGGAGCGGCTATCAAGCCCAGCCCATCGTCGTCTTCTCTCTGCCAGAGCTTCCGGACGGCGTGCAGGCGACGGGTGCAGCCACGATGGTCAATGGCTCCGTGGCCCACGTCACGCTGCTCAACGCGGGCTCGGGCTACACGAGCGCCCCCACCGTCACCATCCTCGACGGCGACAAGGTCATCGCCACGGCCGCCACCGCGGTGGCGACCATGCGCATCGACAAGATCGACGTGACGTCTGGCGGACAGGGTTACCACGCAGTCCCCACCGTGACCATCAGCGACACGATCGGCGCGCCCGACAAGGGCGCCAGCGCCACCGCGTTTGTTGCGGTTGCGGGGGCAGTGGCCGGCATCACCGTCACCAAGCGCGGCGCGGGGTACGTGACCCCGGGCATCAAGAAGTTCCAGGACACGCTCGCCGGGCTGGGCGCTGAGAATGCGAACAACCTCGGCCAGTTCATCCCGGTTGCCGTCGCGGATGTCACCACGTATCCCGGCGCGGACTACTACGAGATCGCGGTGGTCCAGTACCGGATGAAGTTCAGTTCATCGATGCCGGCAACGCTCCTGCGCGGCTACGTCCAGCTGTCCACGGACGTGGTGCCGGGCGACCATGTCCCGCTCAGCAATGAGAACTTTGACCCCACCAAGCCTCCGACGCCCATCTATCTGCCCAACGGCCAGCGCGCGTAGGGCGTGAGCGCCCCGCATTACCTGGGCCCCATGGTTGTCGCAAGCAAGGACCGGCCGGTCCGCGTCACGTTCCGCGATCTTCTGCCCACCGGTGTGAGCGGCAACCTCTTCCTGCCCGTCGACACCACCATGATGGGCTCCGGCATGGGCCCGGACATGGTGCCCCTTGACGCAAACAAGGTCCCGATCGACACGGCGCAGGATGCCGCGAGCGTCCTTGACAGCGTCCGCAACCCGGAATGCAGCCTCGTCCCCAAGCCGATGGGCTGCTACACAGAGAACCGCGCCACGCTGCACCTCCACGGCGGCATCACGCCCTGGATCAGCGACGGCACGCCCCACCAGTGGATCACGCCGGCCGGTGAGGCCACGATCTACCCCAAGGGCGTCAGCGTCCAGAACGTGCCCGACATGCCGGACCCCGGCCCCGGCGCCCAGACGTTCTTCTACACCAACCAGCAGGGCGCTCGCCTGCTGTGGATCCACGACCACACCTTCGGCATCACCCGCCTCAACGTCTACGCCGGCGAGGCGATGGGCTATCTGCTCACCGACGCCACCGAGCAGAAGCTGACCGCGGCCGGTGCGCCGCTGGCCGGCCTCGGCGCCGGGACCCCGCTGATCATCCAGGACAAGACCTTCGTCGCCGACAACATTCTCACCACCGACCCCACCTGGCAGAAGTCCATTTGGGGTGGCACGGGCAGCCTCTGGGTGCCGCACGTGTACATGCCCGCCCAGAACCCCGACTCGCCAACCGGCGCCAGCGCGTATGGCCGCTGGATGTACGGACCCTGGTTCTGGCCACCTGCCACGACGAAGTACGCGCCGATCCCCAACCCCTACTACGACGCCAGTTGTGATCCGCAGACAGCGGACTTCTGCGAGCCACGCGTGATCCCGTCCACGCCCAACATCTCGGTGGGCATGGAGGCGTTCAACGACACGCCAATCGTCAACGGCACGGCGTACCCAACAACCACCGTGGACCCCAAGTCCTACCGGTTCCGGATCCTCAACGGGGCCAACGACCGCTTCTGGAACCTGCAGTGGTACGTGGCGGATCCCACAACCGGCACGCTGAGTGAGGTTGCCCTCAAGAAGGATCAGGTTGCGGCGGCCCAGTTGGACCCCAACGTGGTCCCGTACCCGGACACGACGCTCAGCCCGGCCGGCCCAAGCTGGATCCAGATCGGCAACGAGGGCGGCTTCCTGCCCACGCCCACGGTTGTCGCCAACCAGCCCATCACGTGGATCTCGGACCCGACGCGGTTTGACTTCGGGAACGTGGACAAGCACGCGCTGCTCCTCGCCCCCGCCGAACGTGCGGACGTGATCGTCGACTTCTCCGCGTACCGCGGCAAGACCCTGATCCTCTACAACGACGCGCCCGCCGCGTTCCCGGCCCGCCAGGCCAGCTACGACTACTACACCGGCGGGCCGGACTTCACCCCCGTCGGCGCCCCCACCACGCTGCCAGGCTACGGCCCCAACACCCGCACGATCATGCAGGTCAAGGTCTCGGACACCATTCCGGACGTCGCCTTTGACCGGCCAAACACCACCAGCGACCGCATGGGCGCGCTGATGGCCGCCTTCGCCCACCACGCCGACGGCTCAGGCGTCTTCGAGTCCGGCAGCAACCCCATCATCGTGGGCCAGGCCGCGTACAACACGGCGTACGGCACCAACTTCACCGCTTCCGGGTGGTGTAACGCTCCCGCGCTCCCGTCCGCCAAGTGCGACGGGTTTGCGCGCATCCAGGAGCAGGCCGGCCACGTCTTCAAGTTCGACACCCTGATCGGCTCCAAGCTTGGCATCCCCATCACGTCAGTGGCGCTCCACGACGAGATGAACTCGGCCGACTTTGACCCATACGGACGCATGACGGCAAACCTCGGCGTTGAGGCGCCAAACGCCAACCCCGCCAACCAGACCATCGTGCTCTACCCGTATGTCAACCCGGCCACCGAGGTGTTTGACGCCGCGGGCCTGCCAACCAGCCTCGATGTGACACCGATAGCGTCGAGCACGGACGGCACGCAGATCTGGAAGATCACGCACAACGGGGTGGACACGCACCCGCTGCACTTCCATCTCTACGACGTGCAGGTCCTCGGTCGCGTCACCTGGGACAACATCATCCTTCCACCGGACCCCAACGAGCTTGGCTGGAAGGAGACCGTCCGCACCAGCCCCCTTGAAGACACGGTCATCGCCATCCGCCCAATCGTCCCGACGCTGCCATTCGGCGTTCCGGAGAGCAAGCGCGTCCTCAATCCGTCGATGCCCGAAGGCGCCATGGGTGATCCCAACACCAACGGCTACGAGGCGGGCTTTGCCAACCTCGACATCTACGGCAACGCCACCACAACGCCAATCGCCAACGACGTCACCAACTTCGGGTGGGAATACGTCTGGCACTGCCACATCCTCGGGCACGAGGAGATGGACATGATGCGGCCCGTGGTCGTGCGCGTCCCCACCACGCTCCCGGCTGCGCCGGTCCTCGCCTGGACCTCGGGTGGTGTCGACCTGAAGTGGACCGATGGCACCCCGATTGACTACGCAAACTTGGGCTCCTGGGGCAGCAAGAAGAACGAGGCCGGATACCGCGTGGAGCGGGCAACCGTCACCAACGGCACGCCCGGCAAGTACCTCGTCGTGGGCCGCCCCCGGGTGAACGCCACCACCTGGCGCGACACTCCGCTCGACCCGTCGCTCACGTACTCGTACCGGGTTGTCGCCTGGAACGCTTCCGGCGACTCCACGTCGAACGTGATCACGGTGCCTGGCGTTGCACCCGACCCCACCGGCGCAACGCCGGCCGGAACCGACGTATCCGTCGTCCCGGTTGACATCGTTACCGGCACGTCGCCGCTGCTGATCACCTTCGGCAGCGTCAGCACCCCCGGCAAGACCACCATCACGACCGGCGCCTCCGGCCCCGCCCCGGGCGCCTTCACCCTCGGCACCCCGCCGGTGACCGTTGACGTGGCCACCACGGCCGTCTACGCCGGCTCCATCACGGTCTGCCTCAGCTTCGCCGGGGTGACGTTCCCCGGCGGGACGCCCGCCCTGTACCACTGGTCCGGCGGCGCCTGGGCGAATGTGACCACCTCGGTGGACCTCGTCGCCCAGGTCATCTGCGGCACCACCACCTCGCTCTCGCCGTTCGCGCTCGGCACCCCGCTGAGCCCGCCAGGCGCCCCCGCGGGCGTCAGGGCGGTGGCGGGCAACGCCTCGGCGACGGTGCTCTGGACGGCGCCCGTCCCCAACGGCGGCGGCGACGTCACGGGCTACACCGTCACGGCGGACCCGGGCGGCGCCACCTGCACGACCGGCGGCGCCCTCACCTGCGCCGTCTCCACCCTCGCGAACGGCACGCCGTACACGTTCACCGTCAGGGCCGCCAGCCTGGCCGGCGACGGCGGCCCGTCCGCGCCGTCGGCGGCGGCCACCCCCTCGGTGAGCGCGCCGCCCCTGGCATCGATCACGCCGCTCGGCGGGGTCTCGCTCGGCTCAGCCGTCACAGTCAGCTGGAGCGCGATCGCGGGGGCCAACCCGGTCGCCTCCTACGACGTCCGCTATCGCAAGGCCGCGGCTACCAGCGGGTTTGCCTCCTGGGTCGCCTGGAAGCACGCCGCGGCAGGGACCCGCAGTTCGCTGACCGTCACGGCCGGAGCCACGTACTGCGTGTCCGTGCGGGCCCGCGACACGGCAGGCCGCCTGTCCGCCTGGACGACGGCGACCTGCACCGCCACGCCGCTCGACGACCGGGCCCTCGCCCGCTCGGCCGGCTGGACCGCCCGCACCGGCACGGGCTACTACAAGGGCACGTTCCTCAAGGCCTGGGAGTTCAGGGCGTCGCTCAGTCGCGGCGGCCTCCAGGCCAAGGGCATCTCCATCGTGGCGACCACCTGCAAGACCTGCGGCGTGGTCAAGGTGTACTGGAACGGCAAGGTTGTCGCGACGGTCAGCCTCTACTCCGCAGCCACGGTGAAGCGCAAGGTGATCCCGGTCGCCACGTTCTCCGCCGTCCGCACGGGCACCGTGACCATCCGGTCCTGGTCGGACGACAAGTCGGTGATCATCGACGGACTGGTGGCCTCCCGGACCTGACTCCCCGCAGGCCTGCCGCGCGCCCACCCTGCTGGCGCGCGGCAGGTAACTCGCTCGCGTCCCGCAGCCGGCGGGTACCTTCTCCGCATGAGCGACGAGCCTGAAGCTGTTGGACCGTGGCGACGCCGGACGCGGCGGACCGCCTACGCCAACCCCTGGATCGACATCTTCCACGACGAGGTGGACCGGCCCAACGGGGGTCCCGGGATCTACGGCGTGGTCCACTTCCACACGCGCGCAGTGGGCGTGGTGGCGGTGGCCAACGACGGGCGGATCCTGCTGGTGGGCCAACACCGCTACACCCTTGACGAGTACAGCTGGGAACTGCCCGAGGGCGGCGTTCCGGACGGCGAGTCCGTAGAGGACGGCGCCGCGCGTGAGCTGCGCGAGGAGACCGGCTTTGAGGCCTCGTCCTGGCGCCGGCTGTTCCACTTCACCACGTCCAACTCGGTCACCGACGAGCGGGGCGTGATGCTGGTTGCCACGGGTCTGCGCGCAGGCGACGCCTCACCAGAGGAGACCGAGGACCTGTCGGTTCGCTGGGCGACGCTGGACGAGATCCGGGGCGAGATTGAGCGCGGCGAGATCCACGACCTGATGACGATTGCGGCGATCTACCGCTATGCGCTGGATCAGCGGGGCGAGTGACCTCCCCCCGCAGGGCGCAGACATGACGACGCCCCCGGGGTGACCCCGAGGGCGTGTCGAGCGGCGTGTGCGGCAGACGCATTGGGCGCGCCCGCGGGTGGGTCAGGCGACGTCCGCGCCCTCGCCCATGTACTTGAAGACGAGCCAGCCGATAACGGCGCCCGCGACGGGGCCGACAAGGTAGATCCAGATCTTCGACAGATCGCCGCCCACCAAGGCCGAGCCGATGGAGCGGGCCGGGTTGACCGAGGCGCCCGACAGCGTGGCGGTGGCGAAGTGGATGGCCACCAGCGTCAGCGGGATGACGATCCCGGCCATGGAGGCCGCCCGCTTGGTCACGGTGAGGATGACGATCAGGAAGGCAGCGGTAGCCACGACCTCGATCAGCAGGGCGCTGATGTCGGGGATGCCGGCACCGGGCTTGGTGATCCCCGCACTGACCGCGCCCTGATTGAGCACGAGCATCACGAGGACGGCCGCGGCAATCGCGCCCACCACCTGGGCCACGATGTACGCGACGGCGTCATTGATGCCGATGCGCTTGTCCAGGATCATCGCCACGGTGACGGCCGGGTTGTAGTGGCCGCCGCTGATGTGGCCGAAGGCGAAGATGGCCGCCAGCAGGCCGAGACCAAACGAGAACGGCACAACCAGCAGCCCGGACGTTGGAACGCCGGCGGCGCCGATCGCGGCAACCGACAGGTAGCCAATCGTCATGAACAGGAACGTGCCCAGCAGCTCCGCGGCTGCCTTCTTCATATTCATCTGTGCTCCATACCTCCCTTGTGCCGCGTCTCGCCCCTCCGGATCACTCGCGACGATCGGGAGGGTATGCGGAATGACGCGATTCTGCCGCACATCCGACAATGCCTGCATGCCCAATCTCGCCATCGAGACCCACGGCCTGCGCAAGGTCTACAAGTCCACCGTTGCCCTTGACGCGCTTGACCTGGAGGTCAGGGAGGGCGAGGTCTTTGGCTTCCTCGGCCCAAACGGCGCCGGCAAGACCACATCGGTCAAGCTGCTGCTGGGCCTGACCCGGCCAACTGCTGGCGCGGGGAGCGTCCTCGGCAAGCCGCTCGGCGATCGTGACGCCCGTGCCCGCATCGGCTACCTGCCCGAGCTGTTCCGATACCAGGCTTGGCTGAGCGCGCGCGAGGTCCTCGCGCTGCACGCCGCGCTTGCCGGGCTGCCATCGGCCAGGCGCCACGCAGAGATCGACCGCGTCCTGGAGGCTGTGGGTCTGACAGGGCGTGACAGCGAGCGCACGGGCGGCTTCTCCAAGGGGATGCAGCAGCGCCTTGGTTTGGGTGCCGCGCTCCTTGGCGACCCCTCCCTGGTCATCCTGGACGAGCCCACGTCGGCGCTGGACCCCGTGGGCCGAGACGATGTCCGCGGGATCATCCGCGAGGCGCAGGCGCGCGGCTCCACGGTGCTGCTCAATTCGCACCTGCTTGGCGAGGTTGAGCGGCTCTGCGATCGCGTCGCCATCGTCTTCAAGGGCCGCGTCGTGGCGGCGGGCTCCATGACGGAGCTGCTGGGCCAGCCCTCTGTTCGGCTGCAGGTGTCCGAGCTTCCCGCCGATCGCTCCACGCTGGCGGCGTTTGGCCCGCTGGCCGACGAAGACGGCTGGCTGGTGATCCGGCCGCTGGACCCCGCGCGCATCCCCGACGTCGTGGCGGCGGTGGTTGCGCTGGGCGGCCGCGTCCATGCCGTGGATCCCGGGCGTCGCTCGCTGGAGGACCTGTTCCTGACGCTTGCCCGGGGCCAGGATGCCGTCCTCGATGAGGTGGCGGCATGACGCCCCGGCTGATTCTGGTGATCGCGGGTCTGACGCTGCGCGAGGTGGCCCGGCGCCGCATCCTCTGGGTGCTGCTGGTGCTCTCGGTTGCCAGCGTCCTGCTGGTGGGCTGGGGCGTGGAGCGCCTGGTGACCATCGCCCGCGAACAGCGCGTGGACGAGGTGCAGATCCGGATCGGCGTGTCGCAGGTGCTGATCATGATCGCCTTCCAGTTCAGCTTTGTCCTAGCGATGTCGGCGGCGTTTCTTGCCGCGCCTGCCATTGCGTCCGATGTGGAGACCGGCACGGTGTTAGCGATGTTGGCCCGGCCGATGCGGCGCGCGGACCTCGTCGTCGGCCGCTGGCTGGGCCTCTCCGTGGTTGTGGCGGGCTACGCGGCGGTGTCCGGGCTCCTCGCTATCGGTGCCGTGGGCGCGATCAGCGGCCACGTGCCGCCGTCGCCGCTGGTTGCCGTTGCGTTCCTCGCGTTCCAGTCGATTGCGGTGCTCACGCTTGCGCTGGCGTTTGGCAGCCGCCTGCCGGGTATCGCCGCCGGCGCCATCACGGTTGTCCTGTTTGGCCTCAGCTGGTTTGCGGGTGTCCTGGGCAACATCGCCCTGGCGTTTGGGGCCGCGCCGCTGGAGGGCCTGGGCAACATCGTGCGCGTCCTGCTTCCCACGGACGGCATCTGGCGCGGGGTCATCTACGGGTTGGAGCCGCCGATGGTGCTGCTGGCAGCGGTGGGTCGCGGCGGCACGGTGATGGAGGCCAACCCCTTCTTCGCGTCGGCTCCGCCCCCGCTGCCCTTCGTGATCTGGAGCGTCATCTGGGTGGCGCTCGTGCTCGGCATCGCCGTGCGGCTGTTCAGCCGGCGGGAACTCTAGGCTCGCTCACCCGTTCCGCGCGACGCTTGCGGGACGATCACCCCTCCGGCGGGTGAACGGTTCCGCGCCGCGACGTTTCACCCGTACGACGCACGGTTTGTTGCGCCCAACCGCCCCGCCGCGTGACAGACCGTGCATGGGACGGGTGGATCATTCCGGGACGGAACCGTTCGCCCGTCAGACGGCCGACTGCAACGCGGCCGTGCGCAGCGGTGCTGAGCCTGCCGAGCGCGCCGGCGATCGCCCGCAGACCCTCAGGGCAGCGGCGAGACGTCGAACAGGTTTGACCACAGCGCCACCGACGCAAGCGGTCGATGCGCGTTGTACACAGCGCGGAACACGTCGCCCGACACCGTCCGGCGCCCCAGCGTCCCGTAGATCACGATCCGGTACAGCCGCCCCGACACACCGCGATGCGTCAGGTCCAGCCGCAGGACGCTGCCGCATGCTGTACGGCTGTCAGCGCCAAGGATGGCGTCCAGTTGGGCATGCGTCAGCGACGGCGTGTGCCAGGCGTAGCGCGTGGCGGCACTGTCGTATGCGGTGCCGTCGTATGCGCGGTCGTCCACGCCCCGCAGGTAGGCAAGCGGGGCAGAACTGCGGATGCCGCTGGGCGAGACGAAGGCGCTCTCGTTGCTCTCGGTCCAGCCACCCGCGTTGGCGTGGTAGAACCCGTTGACGACGGTCTTGCCCACCTTGGCGATCAGACCCGGCGCCATCGTGATGATCGTGTTGGTGATGGTGCGCTCGCCCTTGACACCGCGGTAGACCTGCGAACGCGAGTCGTCGTACACGTCAAACACGCCCGTCGTTGGGTGCAGGTGGCTGATCGTCCAACTGCGTGCCACGACGGTCTGGGCGCGGAGCGCCTCGATCGGCCAGCCGGTGGACATCTCGACGGGCACGACGCCGCGGATGTAGTCGTCCACGCCAAGCGTGTTGACGGCGCGGACCATCGGCGTGCCGAGATACAGCGTGAGCCTGCCACGGTAGCGGTTGTAGATGGTGCCCTTTGCGTCGAGATCAAGGCGCGTCGTCGCCTCGGCCGGGCGGACGATCGCCATGGTGCCAGCGGTCTTGGTGACGAGGATCGTCTTCCCATTTGGGGCGAACACCCGCAGGACCCAGGAGTACTTGGTGACGCCGTTGACCTTCTTGGCCACACGCCAGGACTTGAGCGTTGCGTCGGCCGGGAACACCTTGTTGATGCCGTCGATGGTCCAGCTGCCCAGGCGCCCGTGGACAATCAGCGGCGCCGCCCTGGTGGTGGTGAAGCCGTTGAGGACCAGGACGCGGACCTCGCGCGCTGGGTTGGTGGCGGCAGGGACCGCACCGCTGAAGTAGGCGGCGATGATGTCGGCCATCGTCTGGCCGGCGAGCGCCCGGCCCCGGGCGCCCCACTGGCTTAAGCCCACGCCATGGCCCCAGCCGCGACCCCAGAACCGGACCGTGTTGCCCACAACGGTGACGGCCATCGACCAGGGCGGTGTCGGCGGCGGGCAGACCAGCGGCGTTGGTGTTGGTGTCGGCGCAGGTGTGGGCGTCGCGTTTGGATCGGGCGTGGGCGTGTCGGTTGGCACCGGCGTGTCGGTTGGCACAGGTGTTGGCGTGGGGGATGCCGTGGGGATCGGCGTGTCGGTTGGCGCCAGCGTTGGCGTTGGCGTGGCGCTTGGGTCCAGCGTGGGCGTGGGTGACGGCGTGGGCGGCGGAGGCGGCGTCAGGCACGGGTTGGGCGTGATGGTGGGAACCGGGGTGGCAGTTGCCGACGCGCTTGGGTCTGGCGACGAGGTTGCCCCAACCGCCAGCGCCGGCGTAACGGCGACGGCAAGGACCACGAGCGTCAGGAGCAGAATGACCGCCCGGTGGCCGGTTCTCCGGGCTGCCAACACCCGTCGATCCGGTTGATCCATCAGCATGCGCGGAGTATGCAGCCTGCTGCGCAACCAGCCACAGCCGAACCGCACCGTCTCGGCGGGTACAGCGACCCCCAGCAACCCGCTGCGAACCCGGGCAACCCACAGCGCGCCGCGCGCCGCGCACCAGAAGGCAACGAGGTAGTGTCAGGCGATGGTCCGCGTCTATCTCGGTCACGGCGCCTGGGGCACCGCCGCAGCCATGGCGCCTTGGGTGGAGGGTCTCGCCGCTCGCGGCGTTGAGGCGCACGCGGTCACGCTGCCGCGCGGTCATGCCGAACAGGCGGCGACAGCGTTCCTCGCCCAGATCCCCGATGAGCCGGGCGTGGTTGTTGGCGGCCAGTCATACGGCGGCAGGGCGGCGTCCATCGTGGCGGCGCGCGATGGCGCGTGCGAGACCGGTCGTGTCCACCCGATCGCTGGGCTGATCTGCCTCTGCTACCCGCTGCATCGTCCCGAGCAGCTGGAGACTGCAGGAGCTCGCGCCGCGCACTTCCCGGCGATCCGCGTCCCTGCGCTGCTGCTCTCCGGCGAGCGGGATCCGCTTGCCCGTCTCGCGCTGCTGGAAGGGGCGCTGGCCGCATTGGCCGGCTGGCGCCTGGTGACGTGGCCGCGTCTTGGCCACTCGCTGACGCCGGTGCGCGACGAGGCGCTCGACACGATGGCGGAGTTCGTGGCGGGTCTCAGCCCGGGCGGCCCCAGCGCGGCCGGTTGACGCTCAGCGGACCAGAGCCGCTGGGGTAGTCACCCCGGAGGATCCGCTCAATCTCGTCGCGGTATGGCGCACCCTCGTTTCGGTTGGCAAGCCAGGTGAGGTACCCGGGATCAAACCGGGCGACCTCACCAAGCGACCAGCCGATGTGGCGGCCGAACGGCAGGACTGTGCCGACGGGCTGCCCCGGCGGGGGACCGGCGGCACCTTCGCCACCGGGTCCGCGGCGCCACTGCGGACGGCCGTCCGGCCCAACGGGTGCGGGGCCGGTCTGGCGCTCAAACGTGGGGCTTGGCGGCTGGTCGCCAGCGCCCGAGTAGGTGTTTGCGCCGCGCCAGACGGGCGGTGCAGGATCTGGGCCGGCTGCCCTTCCTGCGCGCCCATCCCGCGTTGCGAGGTGCTCGCGGTCCCACGCAGCACGGGTCGTCTCGTCACGCAGGATCGCCCAGGCGGTATTGAGTTCTGCCATGCGGCGCGCGGAGTCAGCGCTGGGGGCAACATCGGGGTGGTGGCGCCGCGCAAGGACGCGGTAGGCGGCCGCGATCACCTCGTGGTCTGCGGCAGGGTCAACACCCAGCACGCGGTACGGGTCGAGCTCGGCGTCCATCAGGCCGCGGCTCGGGAGGCAGGGGAGGCAGGGGGGACGGTCACCGGCGGATCATACGCGGATGGGCCGTCCGGCTACCATCGGGCAATGTCCAGCGACAACCGCCCGCGCTGCGCCTGGGGCAACCAGCCCGATCCGGAGTACCGCGCGTACCACGACCTCGAGTGGGGCGTCCCGGTCCGCGACGAGCGCCACCTGTTTGAACTGCTTGTCCTGGAGGGTGCGCAGGCGGGTCTCTCGTGGTCCACCATCCTGCACAAGCGTGAGGGCTATCGCCGCGCGTTTGCTGGCTTTGACGTGGCCACTGTGGCCGCGTTTGGCGACGACGACGTCGCGCGCCTGCTTGCCGATCCCGGAATTGTCCGCAACCGTCTCAAGGTGGCCTCCGCCATCGACAGCGCCCGTGGCGTGCTCGCGCTGCAGGCCGCGGGCTCCAGCCTCGTGAACCATCTCTGGTCCTTTACGGGCGGCGTCCAGATCGTCAACCGGTTTGACTCGCTCGGCGAGGTCCCGGCCGAGACGGAGCTGTCCAGCGCGATCAGCCGCGATCTGCGGGCGCGCGGGTTCCGCTTTGTGGGCCCGACGATCGTCTATGCGCTGATGCAGTCAGCGGGTCTGGTCAACGATCACGAGACGCGCTGCTACCGCTGGGCCGAGATCCAGGACGAGGATCCGGCCGGAGCCTAGTCGACCTCGAGGATGGCGTACGAGAGCCGGCCCGCGGGCGTGATGATCTCCACCTCGTCGCCAACCTTGCGCCCGATGAGGGCCGCACCGACGGGCGAGGAGTTGGAGATCCTGCCTTCGCGGATGTTGGCCTCGGCAGCGCTCACGATGGTGACCACCTGCTCTTCGCCGTCGTGCTCCACGCGGACCTTGGAACCGGTCTCGATGCCGATGCCGCGCATCGTGGGCGCCACGACCACCGCAACCTTCAGCTTTGCCTGAAGCGCGTTGATGCGTCCCTCAAGGAAGCCCTGCTCCTCGCGCGCGGCGTGGTACTCGGAGTTCTCTTTGAGATCCCCGTGTTCGCGTGCCGTCGCAATCCGCTTGATCACCCCGGGCCGCTCGGCGAGGAGCGTGTTGAGATCGTCCTGCATGCGGGCGAAGCCCTCAGGCGAGAGATAGACCGGCTCGATCACCTTGCGCGGCGAACCCTGGGCGGCATAGGCGGCGGCCGATGCGATGCGGCCGGTCCCGCGACCCGGCGCCGGTCGGCGGGCGCGCTTTGCCTCATCGCGCGCGCCATCAGCCTCGGCCGGCGGCAGCTTGACGATGCGGGTCACGGCCTTTGGCGGTGGGGCCTTGACCTCGGGCAGCAGCGGGTTGGCAATGCCAGTGACCTTGCGGGTCCCGTCGGGGCTGCGCAGCACCGCCCACGGGAGCACCACCTTTGGATCGGGCAGCCCGCCGCGATCACCGTCCGGAACGCCGTCGGCAAAGGCCTCCAGCAGGAGCAGTTCGGTCTCCTCGGGCGCGTTGGTCTCGGCCCACCAGGTCCGCACGCCCACGGTGTCGTGGAGGAAGTGGAGCCAGAGCGCGGCTGAGGACGGCTTGCGTTCGCCCGGCAGCGTCTTGGCAATGGCGTTGAGCCGTCCGCTGATGGACTTGGTCTCACCCGCGATGTAGATCACCTGCTGGGTTGGCAGCCAGAACGCGACCATGCGTGCCAGGAGATCGCGCGATGTGGGGCGGACGCCGTCAAGGCGCAGATCCGGCACGTGCTCAAGCCACTTGCCAATCTTTGAGAGGTCCAGGTGGACGCGCTCAATCGGCTCTGCAAACTCCACGATGTACACACCCGTGCCGCCTTGGCGCGCGGGTCGACCCCACGCTACGGGTCCGTCGGGCATAAGGCCCACCGCACGGAGGAGGGCGGGGGCGCTGCGGTCGTCGGGCATGGGTGTTGCACCTGGCTGAAGGAGAAGCATCCGGGGCCCCAAATCAACAGGGGCCGCACACGCTGTATCGTCGCACGCATGGAGGATCAGCGGATCCGGAGACACGCACGGCGACGCTCGCACCGTCGTCGGCCGCAGGTGCTTGCTGCTGTCCTGCTCGTTGTGGCCGCCACGGTGTCAGTTGGGGCCGTCGCCGTCGCCACGCGTGTACTGCCCTTGGGCGGCCTCACGGGTGCAGCCGCCGCCGAGCAAAGTGCTGGGCCCACGCTCACAGCGGTTGTGTCCGCGTCGCCCGGGCCAGCCTCCACGTTGACGCCAACCCCGTCTGCTGCGGCCACACCGCGCCCAACGGCGTTCCCCACCGTCAGCCCGGGCATGATCCCCGCGTCTGACCCGCCCGGGTGCCCCAGCTCGCCGCCCGTCACCGATCTTGCGCTTACAGACCGGGTCCGCGCCGCGCAGCTCCAAAAGGCCCTGGAGAAGGTCCGGGCGGCGTTGCACGTGCCCGGCGTCTCGGTTGCCATCGTCTGGGACAACGGCGCCGCGTGGGCGGGCGCCTCGGGTCTTGCAGACGTCGCCGCCAAGCGGCCGGTCACCACGGGTACGGGCTTTGCGCTGGCCTCCATCTCCAAGACCTTCACAGCCTCGGTGATCCTGCAGTTGGTGGGGGAGGGGAAACTTGGACTTGACCAGCCGGTGGCGCCGCTGCTGCCTGCGTTCAACCTTGATCCGCGGATCACCGTGCACATGCTGCTTGACCACACGAGCGGTCTGCCCGACTTCATCCTGACCAAGGGGGCCAATCTGGCCCTGGCCGACAGCAACGCCGTGTGGGACGCGGCCAGGTCATGGTCCTTCGTTCCCAAGTTCCATCGCGTCCCGGGCACGTCGTTTGACTACTCCAACACCAACTACCTGCTGCTGGGCGAAGTGATCCGCTCGGTCACCGGGCACGCGCCGTCGGTGGAGATCCGGGCGCGACTCCTCAAGCCCCTCGGCCTCACCCATGCGTGGTTCCAGGTGGACGAGAAGCCACGCGCGCCGATGCCCGCTTCCTACATCCTGCAGTGGTATGGCGGCCCGCCCGTGGCCAAACTGATCGCCCCGGCGGGCGATGTTGTGCCGTTCATCTCGGTGGTCACATCAACCGGCGCCGCGGGCTCCATGGCGGCCACGGCGCTCGACACGGCCCTCTGGATGAACGCGCTTGGTTCCGGACGCGTGGTGCCGCCGGAGATGGTGGCCGCGATGCAGGCAGACGAGGCCCACACGGCAGCCGTGGGCGCCAACCTCACGTACGGGTTGGGGATCTCCACCGTCAAGGTTGCCGGGCACGTCGCCATGGGACACTCGGGACGCTACCTGGGTGCGCGCAACGTGGTGCGCTACCTGCCGGATCTGCACCTTGCAATCGCTGTGCTGACCAACCAGAGCGAGATTGATCCCGCGCTGATTGCGGCCAGCATGGTGCGGGCCGTCACGGCGAGTGGCGCGGACATGCCAAAGCTCACCTCGGAGGTCTGCGAGCTGACTGGCGCCTGGCGGAACTAGCGGAGCTAGCGGCGACGCGCCCGGCTGTAGCTTCCCGAGCCGCTCGAGGACGTGCCGCCGGCCGCGCGCGGTCCGCGTAGCGGCTGTGCCTCAGCCCGGCGCGGCGTAAACCCGTCGGCAACTTCCCAGGGGATTGCCTGCTGGATCAGCCGCTGGACGCCGCGGAGCAGGTCCGCCTCGTCAACGGTGACCAAGCTGATGGCATCGCCCGTTGCGCCTGCCCGACCGGTGCGGCCGATGCGGTGGACGTAGTCCTCCGGGTTCCAGGGGAGCTCGTAGTTCACAACGTGCGGCAGCGCGTCGATGTCCAGACCCCGGGCGGCCACGTCCGTTGCCACCAGGACACGGATCTCGCCCGCCTTGAACCCCTCAAGCGCCTTCGTCCGGTCTGACTGTGCGCGGTCGGAGTGGATGGCCGTGGCGGCCACGCCGTGACGGTCCAGCCACGAGGCGAGTCGCGAGGCCGTGAGCTTGGTTCGCGTGAACACCAGGACCTGGTGCCAGTCGCCCTGCACGATCAGGTGGGCGAGCAGCTCTTCCTTGCGGTCTCGGTCTACGGGGTAGACCAGCTGGCGCACGGATTCGGCGGCGGTCCCGTGCCGGGCAATCTCGATGGTCACCGGGTTGTTGAGGATGGAGCCCGCAAGGCGCTTGATGTCGTCCGAGAACGTGGCCGAGAACAACAGCGTCTGCTTGCGGTTTGGCAGCAGGTCCAGGATCCGGCGGATATCGGGCATGAAGCCCATGTCCAGCATGCGGTCCGCCTCGTCCAGGACGAGGATCTCCACCTGGCCAAGGTTTGCGGCGCGCTGGCCCACAAGGTCCAGCAGGCGGCCCGGCGTGGCAACCAGGATCTCGACGCCGGCGAGGAGCTCCTTGATCTGCGGGTCCAGCGGCACACCGCCGTAGACCACGGCAGCCCGGAGCGGCACGTTGCGGCTGTACGTCTTCACGGCTTCCGCCACCTGGACGGCCAGCTCGCGCGTGGGCGTCAGGACCAGCACGCGGACGGGGTGGCGCGCGGGCGAGAAGCTGGTGTTTGCGTAGGAGGCCAACCGGTCGAGGATGGGCAGCGTGAACGCGGCCGTCTTGCCGGTGCCCGTCTGCGCGGCGGCGAGGACATCCTTGCCCTCAAGGATGATGGGGATGGCCCGTTCCTGAATAGGCGTGGGCTCCGAGTAGCCTTCCTCCTTGACGGTCTTGAGGAGGACGGCAGAGAGGCCCAGGTCAGCGAATTGCACGATGGTCGATGTCTCCGGGGGCGCTCCGCGGATTGGACGGGCGCCGCGCGCACCTGCGCGATCGGGATTTGGGCAAGTCTGGTGCAGCCTGTTTCCTTGGTTGCTGCGGCCACCAGATGCGCCGGAGCATACCCGACAATGGGGGCCATGGGCGCACAAGGCACACGCGCAACTGACGCGGCGAAGCGGGCGGGCATCGCGCACACGGTCCACGAGTACGCGCATGACGAGCGTGCGTCGCTGCGTGCGGGCGGCCGCGGGTACGCGCTGGAGGCGGTTTCCGCTCTTGGAATCGCGCCCGAGCGCGTCTTCAAGACGATCGTTGTGGCGGTGGATGGGCGTCTGGGGCTTGCGATTGTGCCCGCCGATTCCGAGGTTGACCTCAAGGCCGCGGCGGATGCGCTGGGCGGACGCAAGGCCTCGATAGCGCCGCCTGCCGACGCGGAACGTGCGACGGGCTACGTGCTTGGCGGGATCTCGCCCTTGGGCACGCGACGCGCCTTGCCCACGGCGCTTGACCAGTCGGCCTCCGACCACGCCACAATCCACGTGTCAGCGGGGCGGCGCGGGCTGGAGATCGAGCTCTCTGCGGTCGATCTGCTTTCCCTGACGAAGGGCGTCTCGGCGCCGATCGCCCGGCGGGGCTAAGCGGCGGCGAGTTCACCCGCCTTGTCCGCGGCAGCCGCGGCCGGCGCTGACCGGAAGAGCAGCCACGCAACAAGGGCCGCCAGCCCGGCCACCGCGCCACCGGCGATGAACACCGTGCGCATGCCCACGATGCCCGCGAGGACGCCCGCCGCGGCCATCGAGGCGATGGACGCCGTCTGCATCACCGCGTTGAGCGCGCCTGCAACGCGGCCCCGCGTGGCGTCCGTGGTTGCCTGCGCCACGATGGTCATGGTGGAGGCTTGCACGGGCATGACGAACCAGCCCACGCTGAAACTCAGCACGAGCATCGCCCATGGACCCGGGGCCAGACCCATCAGGCCAACGCAGACGGCCGTCCCGGCGATCCCGCCAACCAGCAGCGACGACACCCGGAAGCGCGCAGCCAGCGTGGCGATCAGGCCACCGGCGAGGACCATCGAGACGGTCTGCGCGGCCTCCATCGGCCCCAGCCAGGCCGGGCTGCCGTTGAGCTCCCGCACCAGGAACGGCACAAACAGCACGTTGATGGCGCCGATGCCCAGCATCGTCACGGCCACGCCACCCATGGCCGCGATCAACTGCGGCGACCGCCGCACAACGCGTAGGCCGTCGGCTACCGCTGTGCCCATGCCGCCCGCCCTGATCTCGGCGGCCGCTGTGGCATTGGGCGCGCCAGCGTTTCGGCTGACGCGGTAGACCACGGCCACAGAGAACAGGAATGTGGCCGCGTCCACCAGGAACACGGGCCACACGGAACCGGCCGCGGCCGCCACCGTACCCGTAATGGTGGCGCCGACGACGCTGGCGATCATCCGCGTGGACTGGCTGAGTGAGGCGGCCGCCAGCAGGCTCTCGGCCGGGACCACCTTTGGCACCAGCGCGCTGCGGGCGGGCGAGAAGAACGTGCCCACAACGGACTGCAGACAGGCCAGCGCAAACAGCGCCGGGATCCCGTCCTTCGTGGCAAAGAGGACCATCGCTGCCACCAAGACTGCTCTCGCGGTGTCGGACGCCAGCATGATCCGGCGTCGATCCGTCCGGTCCGCCCAAGCGCCCGCAAACAGGCCGATGGTGACCGGCGGCAGCGCCACCAGGATGGACATCAGCGCGATCAGCGCGGTGGAGCCCGTGAGGTTGAGCACCAGCAGGAACAGCGCAAGGTAGGTCATCCCGTCCCCGATGTCAGACACGGCCTGCGCCACGAACAGCCGACGGAAGTCAGGGATGCGCAAGATGTCGCGCACCCCTACGGGCGCGGGCGCGCCGGACTGCTGCTGCTCAGCCACGGGTCGCCTCCGACGTGTCAGCGACGGGGTACACGGCGACCAAAACGCCCAGCAGCTCGCCATCGGTGTCCGGCTCGTTGCTGAACTCCGCCTCAACTGCGGCGAGGCGGCGGCGGAGCTCCAGCGCGCGTGCGGGTGACAGGCGGGTGAGGCCGCGCGAGAGCAGCAGGCGCCGATGCTCAGGCGCATCCACGGCCGCCGCCGTACCGCTCCTGATGGAGTTCTCCACCTCGGCTCGCGCTGTGTCGAACGTCGCAGCGACCGTATCGAGGAGAACCCCTCTGGCCTCGGTGGCATCGCCAGCAATCAGGCGCCGGTCCAACTGGAAGGATTGCGCGCTCACGCGGTAGCGGGTCTCGATGATCCCGGAGACGACGCGGCGCTCCACCGCGCGCAGGAGATCGCGCTCAACAAGGAGGTCTATGTGGTGGTAGAGCCGCGTGGTGGGCATCTCCAGCGCGGCCGCAAGCTCCTTCACGGACCACGCCGGATCGTGGCGCGTGACCATGCGCTCGAGGATCCGGATCCGCGTCGGGTCGGAGATCGCGCGCAGCGTCTCAAGATCGGCAACAAGGCGCACGGCCTCAGGCCGAAAGCTGGCGTCCAGGTCGTCCGCGGGCATTGCTGCAGGCTCGGCAGGGGTCATCGTTCACGCTCTCACGATCATTCAATACAAGTTGAACGATATGATGCACGCTGAACGGCCGATGTCAACCCCCCCCCGGCTACGGCGTCCGCTGTCGCGTCAGGCGGGAGGTTGCGTGACGCAACCGCACATCGCCAGGTTGAGCAGCCAGATCAGGCCGCCGATCATTGCGGCAACCACGGCCGCCACCGTGGCCCAGCCGCGGATCCAGTCGCTGGTGGTGGGGTTGGAGTGCGGCACGTCGGTGACCTCGGGCGCGTCAGGCATGTCAGTGGGCCCAGCCCAAGATGGCGCCCGTGGCGATATCGAGCACCACGTCCACGCCGCCCTCCGCGTCAAGACAGATTGGGTCGCTGGCGTGCGGCTGGCGGTCCAGCATCCCCGACGGACATGGCGTTGTGGCAGCGACTCCTGCGACACGCACCATCCAGACCATCGCCCCGGGGCTCATCGCGCCGTCCGCAAACGGGTAGTTCGTAAAGTTCGCCCAGATCACCTGGTGCGCGCCGCCCGCCGGGACAGCTCGAAGCGCAGCCGCAATGGCCGCCTCCCGGCTGATCGAGCCAGGCGGCAGCGTGGGCATCTGCGTGCAGGCGGGCGTCGGTGCGGCATCGCCTGCCGCGCCGGCGTCGTCGCCGCACCCAAGGGTTGCGGTGCGGGAACTCGTGGAGGCCGCGCCCGCGCACCCGGCAACCGCCAGCCCAAGCGCGAGCACGACGCCGAGGCGAGCAAACCACACGAACACGCTGCCCCCAACCGTCATGCCGGACACCCTCGATGGCGGGACGCCAGACACCAAGGTACGCCGCAGAGCGCCCTCGTCAAGGCGTGCGGATGGGCGCACCATAGACGCGTGCAGTCACGTGCCGCCGCCATCAACCCCGTCTGGCGCGCCGTCCGCGCCGCGGCCCCAGCCGTCAGCCCCGGCCCAGCGCACGCGCGGCTGACGTTCCTTGGCCACTCCACTGTGCTGATCGAGGTGGACGACCTGCGGATCCTGACGGACCCGGTGCTCCGTGAGGGCCTTGGGCCCGTCCGCCGGCAGGGCGCCTCCGTGCTGCCGCACCTGTTTGAGGACCTGGACGCGGTCTTCATCAGCCATGGCCACCATGACCACCTTGATCCTGCCTCGCTCCGCCTGATCCCAGGCAGCCCAACGGTTATCGTCCCGCGCGGATACGGTCGCCTCGTCGGCAAGACAGGTCTTGGGCCGGTGGAGGAAGTGGGGCCTGGCGACAAGCTGTCCATTGACCGCGTCCACTTTGAGGTGGTGGAAGCCGCGCATTCGGGTCGCCGCAAGCCGTTTGGCCCAGACGGGCCAGCGCTTGGCTGCGTTGTCGCCGGCTCGCGCAGCGTGTACTTCCCGGGTGACACCGATGTCTTCCCGGGCATGAGCGCGCTGGCCGGCCGTCTAGACGTCGCGCTGCTGCCGGTTTGGGGCTGGGGGCCAACCATTGGCGACGGGCACCTTGACCCGCACCGGGCTGCCGCCGTAGCCGCAATGTTGGCGCCGCGTCTGGCTGTGCCCATCCACTGGGGCACGCTGTACCCGGCGGGGCTCCGGCGCCTGATGCCGCACCCCTTTGAGCACCCGGGTCCAAAGTTTGCCGCCGAGCTTGCACGCCTGGCGCCGGACATCCCTGTTCGCGTGCTGCAGCCGGGCGAATCGATGGAGCTCCCCGCGACCCTCACCTGATCGGCCTGCCTGGCACGAGCGCCTTGCCTCACCCTCCGCGCCTGGCTTCCGCGCCGCCGTATGCAACCCGTGTTTAGCCGCAGGGGTACAGCCCGCCCAAGGCTGCGACGCGCTCCCGCGGGGACCCCTTTGCGCCCAGTGCGATGCATGCGGTGCATGAACCCGGCTCGAAGGGCCCGCGGCGAGGTCCCGCGGCGAGGCACAGCGGCGTCGGGTCAGGGCGTTGGGGCTCCGTTTCGCCTGTGGGCAAACATGGGATGCATGCGCGCCGGATTAGGAACGACCGCCCCCAGATCACGGCCCGGCTGTGCTGCCCCTCTGCCGCGACATACCCATGTAGAAAACGACATTGACAAAAGAGAAAGACCGCTTTACTTTCTGGAATGTCAAACAACCGCAGCGTGAGGATCAGATGGCGCACGACGTGATCGCGACCTGTCCCGTCTGCGCCGGAGAGCTTGCTGTCACCCGCCTTCGGTGTGGTGAATGCGGGACCACCATCGAGGGCGAGTTTGGTGTCGGGCGCTTTGCCCGCCTGAGC
>CAIXZV010000286.1 GCA_903924005.1 uncultured Chloroflexota bacterium
CGACCGGGTGCCCGAAGCTCGTGGCTGGCCCGCGGCCGGAGCCCAACACCGGCGTCGAACTGGCGAGCCCCGGCTGGCGTGCTGAGCACCAGCGGCGCCGAGGCGGCGACCGCCCGCCCGGACCGGTCAAGGTTGTCACCGTGCTGGTGGTGGCTCAGCAGCACCGCGTCAACCGCACCCACAGCCGATGCCGCCAGCGCCGGCGCGCCGGTCTTGCGCGAGCTTGTCCCCCAGCCAAACCAGTAGCGGCCCCCAGGCGGGTCAAACACGGGATCGGTCAGGAGGCGCCACCCACCCACCTCAAGCAGCAGGCAGGCTGTATCGATGTGCGTCAAGGTGGACATTGGCGCATTGTCGCGCCGACGAGCGAGAAGCACCGCGCGGCGCGGACCCATAGACTTGGCGCGGCACGCCCGCTAGAAGGACATTCGATTGCGCTACCAGGGCGCCCGTCGTGCGACGGGCGGCGAGTTCCGACCCGATCTTGAGGGCCTCCGGGGCATCGCCATCCTGCTTGTCCTGCTCTTCCACGCCAAAGTGCCCGGCACCGACGGCGGCTTTGTGGGCGTGGACGTCTTCTTTGTCCTCTCCGGGTTCCTCATCACGGGCCTCCTGATCCGGGAGCGCGAGCGCACGGGTCGCATCGACCTGAAGGCCTTCTACATCCGCCGAGTCCGGCGGATCCTGCCGGCAGCCACGGTGGTCCTGGCCATCACGATGGTGTTCGCCTGGTTCCTGATGGCCCCCCTGGATTTGCCGCGCGTGGCGGGCGATGCCGTGGCGTCGGCGCTGTCCGTGGGCAACATCCGCTTTGCGGCGGGCGCCACGGACTACTTCGGCACGGACCTTGCGCCATCCCCGGTGATCCACTACTGGTCGCTGGGCGTGGAGGAGCAGTTCTACCTGCTCTGGCCCGCGGTGCTCATCTTGGCAACCCGCAGCCGCCGTCCCCGCGTGGCCGCTGGCATCGTGCTCGCGGCGCTGGCCATCACCTCGTACGCGGCGGCTTACGTCCTCACTGATGCGGCACCGGGCTGGGCGTTCTACTCGCTCCCCACACGAGCCTGGCAGCTTGGCCTTGGCGGCCTCATCGCCGTTGGCGCTGACCGGATTGCCCGCCTGAGCCCCGCCATTGCTGTTCCCCTTGGCTGGGCCGGTCTTGCGGCGGTCCTCGCGTCGCTGGTGGTCATTACGCCGGGCACCTCCTACCCGGGCGTCGCGGCCCTCCTGCCCACGCTCGGCAGCGCGGCGGTGATTGTCGCGGGCGAGCAGCCGTGGTCCGTGGCGAAGCTCCTGGCCGTTGCACCGCTCCGGTTCCTTGGCCGCATCTCCTATTCGCTGTACCTGGTCCATTGGCCAATCCTTGTGCTCCCGGCCGCCACATTGGAGATTGGGCAGCAGCTGCCGCTTGAGGTCCGTCTTGGCCTCGTTGCGCTGTCCGTGGTGGCGGGCTGGGCGAGTTACAGGTTTGTGGAGCAGCCCATCCACCGCGGCGTCCGTTTCCGCGCCCCGGCCGGACGAACCTTCGCCGTGGCGGGCGCGGCCATCGCGCTGGTTGTCGTGCTCTCCGGCAGCCTCGGGGTGGCGGCATCGGCCCAGATGGACGGCGGCGATCCCGGTACGGCGACGGTGACCGATCCCACCTTCGACCCCGGCGCGTCCGTTGAGCCCGATCCAACCGAAACCGCAGCCGCGCCCACCGCCAGCAGCCCGAGCGGTACGCCGGCACCCACCCCGTCTGGCGAGACGCCGGCGCCCACGGCCCAGACCTCCCCAACACCAGCCCCCACGCCTGACGGGCCGCAGCCGCTGCCCGCCAACGTCAAGCCCTCGCTTGGGAACGCCGCCAGCGACTCGGATCAACTGGAGGCAGACGGCTGTCTCCTGGGTCAGCCCCAGATCCAGCTGCGCAACTGCGTCTACGGCAACAAGAGCGGCAGTTACACCGTGGCGCTTGTGGGGGACTCGCACGCGGCGCAGTGGTTCCCAGCAATCCAGGCCATTGCCGTGGACCGCGGCTGGAAGCTGCTGCCGTACATCAAGCTGTCCTGCCGCTTCATCGACATGTCGCTGTATTCCTACTGGTACCAGCGCACGTACACGGAGTGCGACACCTGGCGCGGGCTGGTGGTGGACAAGCTCAAGCAGGTCAAGCCAGACCTCGTCATCGTCATCGCGATCCGCGACAGGGTGACCTCCACCGCCGCGGACGCTGACCCCGTCCACCAAGGTCAGGCCATGGCTCGCCTCGTGGGGCAGTTGCCGGGAGCCAAGGCAATCATGGTGGACGCACCCGTGTCCAAGTACAACGTGCCCGCCTGCATCTCGGGGCATCGCTCAGACGTGCGGCCGTGCCAGACGTCGCGCGCCCGAGCGCTCAGCGCCAACACCGGCATACCGGAGTCAACCGCCGCCACGATCCTTGGCGCCACCCTGATTGACCTAACGCCGCTCATCTGCCCAGGCGATCCGTGCCCCGTTGTGAAGGACGGGATGATCGTCTACCGGGACTCGTGGCACCTCACCGCAACGTTTGTGATGTCGCTGCGCGGACCGCTGGAGCAGGCGCTACTCCCGGCGATCAAGTAGGGGCGGCACGCGCTGAATCATCGCTAAACCCGGCACGGCGACCCGGGCCTAGTGGACGCGCTCCGTCATGCCCGCCCAGAACGGCTCGCGCAGTTCGCCCTTGAGGATCTTGCCCGTGCCGCCCTTCGGCAGTGCCTCGCGGAAGTGGACATCGCGCGGCACCTTGAAGCGGGCCAGCAGCTCTTTGCAGTGCGCCTTCAGCTCCTGCTCCGTGGCTGCGGCGCCCGGCTTGAGGACAACCAGGGCCACCGGGGCCTCGCCAAACCTCTCGTCTGGGGCGGAGACCACCGCCACTTCCAGCACGGCCGGGTGCGACGCGATGGCGTTCTCCACCTCGACGGACGAGATGTTCTCGCCGCCGCGGATGATCACGTCCTTTGAGCGGTCCTTGATGGTGACATAACCAGCCTCATCGATGACCGCCATGTCGCCGGTGTGCAGCCATCCGTCCCGGATGGTGGCCGCCGTCGCGTCGGGATCGCGGTAGTAGCCGTTCATGACGGAGTGGCCCCGCACAACGATCTCGCCAATCTGCTCCGCGTCACGGCGGACGTCCGCGCCGTTCACGTCAACCACACGGAGCGTCACCCCGGGGATGGGCCAGCCGGTCATGGATCGGCGTGCGGCGGCCTTCTCGGCGGGCTCGGCCTCGGTGAGCACGCGGCGCGGCTGCGCCAACGTGAGGATGGGGCTGGTCTCGGAGAGCCCGTAGCCCACGATCGCCTGGCAGCCAAGCTGCTCTTCCAGCGCACGCACAAGGGCGGGCGACGCCGGCGACCCGCCGATGATCACCTGGCGCAGGCTGGACAAGTCGAAGTTGGCGCGTTCGCCGTGGTGCAGGATGGCGTTGAAAATGGCCGGCACCCCAAGCAGCCGCGTGATGCGGTGCTGCTGCACTGCGGTCATCAGCGCAACCGGGTCAAACTTGCGCAGCATCACGTGGCGGCCGCCGGTCATGGTGACAAAGTGCGGCACGCCCCAGCCGTTGACGTGGAAGAGCGGCACGACGTGGAGGATCACGTCGTCCTCGTCAAAGCGCAGCGAGATCTCAGCGTTCAGCGCGTGCAGGTGGAGCGCCCGGTGGCTCAGGGCCACACCCTTGGGCAGCCCCGTGGTGCCGCTGGTGTAGAACAGCTCGGCCATCGCCTGCTCGTCAATCTGCGGATGCCGCGGCTCCGTGGAGCTTGAGCCAATCAGCGATTCGTACTCGTGGGTTGCGGGGCCGGCGACGTCGCTTTCCATGATCACAAACTGTGGGCGCGTTGTGAGTTGTGGCGCCAGCGCCTCCACAAGCGGCAGGAAGTCCCGGTGGAAGAACACCGCCCGCGAGCCCGCATGGTTGAGGATGTACGCGATCTCGCGCGGCGTCAGCCGGATGTTCACCGGGTTCAGCACGAGACCCGCCTCAAGGACGCCGTAGTACGCCTCAAGCAGGTGGTGCGTGTTGTACGTGATGAACGAGACGCGATCGCCCGGCTCCAGGCCCAGATTCACCAGCGCATTCGCCAGCCGATGGGTTCGCTCCGCCCAGGCGCGGTACGTGAACTGCTGCTCGCCGTCGATGATCCCAATCTTCTCGCCAAAGTACGCTGCGGCGCGGTCGCGGAAGTCGAGGACCGAGAGGGGGACAAACACGCGTCAGGCTCCAGTTTCGGGTCGTGGTGACGGACGAGGCGACAAGTGTTGCGCACCCGCGCCCGCCGTGCCGGTTGTCCACAGGGCTGTGTCCAAGTTTCCCCGGTCAGAGGGCACGCGTGGCCGGTGCCTTTGGCCCTCGTACGGCGGACGGGCGGCGATACCTTGTTGAGGTTCGATCATGCGCCCGCGTACCCGCGTCGGCGGCGTGACGGTTTGCACGGGGTGGTCCGCGGCTCATGACGCATACGACACGAGCGCCGATGCATGCGGCCGCAACCCGCGTTCGGTCGGGCGCCATCCGCGCATCTCGTCGCTCGGTGCTTGTTGGCAGTGCCCTCGCCGCAGCGGTCTGCATCGAGGTTGCGAACCTCCTCCTCGTTCGAGACGAGGCAACCCGCGCGTCGCTGAGCAACCTCCTGCAACTCGCGGCGGCAGTCCTCGCGGCAGGCGCCTTCGGAGCTGCAACAAGACAGCTCCGTCAACGGGGGAGCGACGCGGCGCCAGGGTGGGCCCTGATCTGCGTCGGCGCCGTCTTCCTGGTGTTCGCCCAGGTGGTGAGCGCGGCGCTCGAGGTTGTCAGCGGGTCGGTGGAGTACCCAAGCTTCGATGACCCGTTCACCCTGATCGCGTATGCCGTGCTGGCAATCGCGATCTGGAAGCTGCCTCGAGAGCGTCTCAACGGCGATGAACAGCTCGCAGCACTGCTGGACTTCGCGGTGCTGCTCACCATTACGGTGGTGGCGTGGTGGGAATTGAGCGTGGGTGGGCTTTGGCGAACGGCCATGACGGCGCCCAGTGCGGCCGTTCTGACAGCACTGGCTGACGCCATCCTCAACCTGACCCTTCTTGTTGCGCTCTTCCGCCAGCTGGTGTTCAACCTGAGCCGTGGGCGAATGTTTGTGCCCAACATGCTGCTGGTGGTTGGCGGCCTTTGCATGGCAGGCGCCGATCTGACCCTGGCTGGTGCCAATCTCGAGGCCGGGTTCAAGAGCGGTTCGGCGATCGATTTGGGATGGCTCGTGTGCGCCTCGCTCGCCGCCCTGGCCGGCCTGTATGTGCTGGATCGTGGAGACGAGGCAGACGTTTCGCGTGGCACTGCCGCACGAGCGGTTTTGCCTGCAATCGTCAGTTATGGCTGCCTCTCGGGTGGTATCGGCATTCTGGTCTGGGACCTCGCCCGCCCCGAGGGCGCGAACATGCCTCTCCTCATCGCGTCGGCGGTCACGATCCTTGGGCTGACAGGCTGGCGCCAGAGCGTGACCCTGCGGGGGAACGCCCAGCTCACAACAAGCCTTGAGCAGGCCAGGGCCACGCTTGAGACGGAGGTTCAGCTCCGCACGGCGGACCTCGAGGCAACGACAGCGTCCCTGCGGGAGAGCGAGGAGCGCTTCCGGTCCGCCTTTGAGGACGCGCCCCTTGGCGTCGCGGTGGTGGACGCGACAACCGGCAGGATCATCGATGTCAATGCCCGGTGCACCGAGATCATGGGCCGCAGTCGTGACGACCTCCTGCGCCTTGACTGGAGCTCCCTGACACCGCCCGAGGACATCCCTGCCCAGATGGCGATGCTTGCTCGTCTTGCGGACGGGAAAGTCGGCGATGTGGCGCTTGAGAAGCGCTATCTGCTCCCGGACGGCTCCACCGTCTGGACGCACGTCACCATTGCCCCGCTGCGTGGCGTTGATCCCGCCCGGCCTCGGCGTCAAGTGATGATCGAGGACATCACCGAGCGTCGAACCGCGGCCGAGCACCTCGCCAGGGCAACGGAGCTGCTTGAGCGGACCGGTGCGCTGGCGCGCGTTGGCGGCTGGCAGCTGGACTTGCGAACGGGCGGCGTCTTCTGGTCCACGGAGGTGTACCGGATGGCGGAGGCGCCGCTCGACTACCTCCCAACGCTGGCGAGGGCGCTGGACTTCTATGCGCCCGAGGGTCGCGACGCCATCCAGGCGGCGGTCAATCGGGCCATGGCGGATGGGACGCCGTTTGATCTGGACTTGCCCGCAATCAGCGCCACCGGCAAGCGGCTCTGGGTCCATACGCAGGGCTCAGTGACAATCGAGGACGGCAAGCCTGTGCAGGTCTACGGAGCAATCCAGGACATCACAGCGCAGAAGCTGGCGCAGGACGCCCTCAGGGAGAAGAGCGAGGAGCTGGATCGCTACTTCACCTCAAGTCTTGACCTGCTGTGCATCGCGAACATGGAGGGCACCTTCCTGCGCCTCAACCCGGAGTGGGAGCGCGTCCTCGGCTACCGGACAGATGAACTCGTGGGCCGCAACTTCGTAGACCTTGTGCACCCACAGGACGTGCCGGCCACGGTGGAGACCGTGTCGCGCCTCGAGGACCAGCAGCACGTATTCAACTTCCAGAACCGCTACCTCGCCAAGGACGGCACATACCGGTGGATCGAGTGGCGCTCGGCCCCTGCCGGCCGCCATATCTACGCCGCCGCCCGCGACGTCACTGACCGGCACCTGGCCGAGGAGGCCAATGCCAGGCTTGAGATGCAGGTGCGCCAGGCGCAGAAGATGGAGTCCGTCGGACGACTCGCGGGCGGCGTCGCGCACGACTTCAACAACATGCTGGGCGCAATCCTGGGCAACGCCGAGCTGGCGCTTGAGGCATTAGCCCTTGATGATCCAATTCGGGGCGAGCTGCTGGAGATCCAGGTGGCCGCCCAGCAGTCCGCAGCGCTCACCCGTCAGCTGCTGGCGTTTGCTCGCAAATCGGACACCAAGCCCACGCTTCTGAACCTCAATGACACCGTGCACGAGATGCTGCCGATGGTGCAGCGGCTGATTGGCGCAGCGGTCCAGTTGACATGGCAGCCTGGCGCCAATCTCTGGCCGGTTGCGGTGGACCCGGCCCAGTTGGACCAAGCACTCGTCAACCTTTGCCTCAACGCGCGGGACGCGATTGCCGATGTCGGGGTGATCACGATCGGGACCGAGAACAGGGTGGTTGATGATGCGTTCTGCGCAAGCCACGCGGACGCAGTCCCCGGCGACTTTGTTGTCGTCCGCGTCAGCGACACGGGGGCGGGCATGGCGCCCGAGGTGCTTGAGCACCTGTTTGAGCCGTTCTTCACCACCAAGGGCGTCGGTGCCGGGACCGGTCTGGGGCTCGCCACCGTCTACGGCTACGTCCAGCAGAACGGCGGGTTCGTCACCGTCACCAGCGAGCTTGGGCGAGGGTCCACGCTCGAGATCTACCTGCCGCGACAGATTGGGCAAGTCACGTTGGTCCGGCAGGAGACGCCAGCCGCTGGCACCCAGGCGAAGAAGGCCACCGTGCTGGTCGTGGATGACGAGCCCGTGCTGCTCCGGCTGAGCACACGCATACTCGAAGCTCAGGGCTATACGGTGCTGGCCGCCGACGGGCCCGCCGAGGCGATCCGACTCGCCAGCGCGGACGGCAACCAGCTGGACCTCCTGCTGACGGACGTGGTGATGCCCGGCATGAATGGCCGGGATCTGGCCAAGCGGATCGCCAAAGTTGCGCCGGGTTTGCCCTGCGTGTTCATGTCGGGCCACACGGCTGACGTCACGGCCGTGGGCGGCGCACTTGAGGAGCTGGGCTCGTTCATCCAGAAGCCGTTCACGGGGCCAGACCTCGTCCGGACGGTGGACGAGGCGCTCGCAGCAAGCCAGCCGAAACCAGCCGCTGTGGGCTAGGCGGCCGTCAACCCGTAGACGCGCCGCACGTTCTCGCTGGCGATCAACTGCACCACTCGCTCGGCGTCGGCATGCGACCAGTCGCGCCGGGCCACCCACTCGCCAATGATCCGGCTCATCGCCCGCCGGAACAGCCATGAGCCCAGCAAGTGGAGTTCAGGCGCACCCCAGGCATCTGAACTGAAGAGGATCTTGCGGAACGGTGCCAACTCCATCGATTCCGACACCAGCGCCACCGATGCGGCGCCGGCGTAGTTGATGGCCTCCCCCACGTCCAGATAGACGTGCGGGAACATCTGGGCCAGATACCCGGCGTTGCGGTGGAACGGGTACGTGTGGAGAAGCAGGATCGGCGCCCGCTCCTCGGTGGCGCGGATGAAGTCTGTCAGCAGCAGCGGGTCCGACCGGTGGAGGTCCAGGTCCGGATCGCCAAACCCTGTATGGACCTGGAGGGGGAGCCCGGTGTCCGCGGCAACCCAGATGCCAAACCGCAGGAGCACCTCGCTGGTCAGGCGGGCCGTCTTGCCGCCTCGTACCTCGGCTGACCAGGCCGCGGCGGCCTGCGCAACCGCTTCATCGGCCGGACGGCTCAGGTTGCGGTCAAAGCCGCCGCGATACGCAAGGATGGTCTTCGTGCCCACGATGGCGTCCGGACCCGTGCGCTCCGAGGCCAGCGCGGCCCGAAACGCATCCGGGTAGGTCCACGGGTCTGCAAGCGTGGCGATCAGCTGCTCGGCGATGGCCTCCAGACGGATGACGCGCGTGGCAGGCACACCGGCCAGCGCGGCGAGATCCGCGGGCGGCGAGATCAGGGCTCCCTTGAAGCCGGTCTCCACCACGAGGTGGCTGAACCCGGCCAGCGGGAGCATGACGCCGGCAACCTGCTCCTGGCTCATGGCCAGACGCGCCGCCACATAGTCTGCGGCCGGAGCCGAGGCGGCCAACCCCAATACCGGCGCACACCAGCGGCGGACCGCGTGCCAGACCTGCGTGTCGTAGCCCGCGGCAACGGCGGCGGATCTCCGGTCAGACTCGGTGAGCATGTCCCCAAGGCCAGCCTCGTCCACCTGGCCTCGGACGATGCCGTGGACGTGGTGGTCGGCAAGGCCAACGGCGGCCAGCAGCTCGTTGACGCCCGCATCGGGGCCGTCGCAGACGCCCGCCGCCCGGATCGCGGCCGACGCAGCGGCCGAAGCCGACGCAGCGGCCGAAGCCGACGCAGCGGCCGACGCCGAAGCCGAGGCAGCGGCCATCCCGGCCGGATCAGATGACATCGGCGTACCGCCGGCACTGCTCTTCGGGCGTCAGGTCCGCAAGCAACGCCGCCTCGGTCCGGCGGATCCCCAGATGGGTTGCCACCAAGTCGTCGGCAAACCAGCCAAGCGCAATCTCGTCGGCCTCAATCGCGGCCAGCGCGGCGGCGTGCGTGCGCGGGATCTCCGTCACGCCAAAGCGCTTGCGCCCTTCGGCATCGAGCACGTCAAGCTCCATGTCCAGCACCGCGGGCGACGGCAGTTCACGCGTCAGGCCGTCAAGGCCGGCGCGGATCAGCGCGGCGGCCACCAGCCACGGGTTGGCCGTGGCGTCGGCAGCGCGGAACTCAAGGTTTGCCCCGGACTGCCCGTTGGACCCGATGGTCACCACGGGGCAGATCCGCAGCATCGCCTCGCGGTTCTGGCGGCCAAGGAACGCGGCCGCGCTGGACCAGCGGTGCGGCGCAAGACGGAACGACGAGATCACCGACGGCGCGCTCCAGCCCACCAGGGCCGGCGCGTGCGCCAGGATCCCGGCTGCAAACCGCCCGGCCGGCGTTGTGAGGTCGCCGTCCTCGTCCAGCGTCACCGGGGTGTCGTCGGCATCCCAGAGCGAGAGGTGGACATGGACCCCATTGCCCACTGCATCAGGCGAGAGCAGCGGCACAAAGGAGGCACGCATCCCGTGCGCGGTGGCGATGTCGCGGACCATCGCCCGTACCAGGATCGCCCGGTCCGCGGCCGTCACCGGATCGGCCGGGCCTACGGTGATCTCAAACTGGCCGGCGCCGTATTCGGGCAGCCAGTTCTCGGGCTCCAGCCCCGCACCATAGAGCGCGGACACCAACTCCGACCCGAACGGCTCCGCAGCACGGAACGCATCAAGGCTGAACGGTGGCGGCACCGGCATGCCGACAGGCGACGGGCCAACGCGCCCGTCCGCGCCCAGCAGGACGAACTCCTGCTCAAACGCCATCTTGAGGTGGAGCCCAGTGGCGTCCAGCGCGTGGACTGCGTCCACCAGCGCCGTCCGCGGGTCACACGCCCAAGGTGTCCCATCGGGTTCCACGATGGACGCCAACACCACGTCCGTGCGCGGGCGGCCACCCACGGCGGGGAGTGTTGCGCGGGTCCCGTCCGGGATCAGCCGGATGTCGCCCAGCGCGCCAAAGCGGTTGGGGTCTGCGATGTCGCCAAACGTGGTGAGGGCCAGATCCGCCGGGACCCAGCCCACACCCGTGCGGCTCTTCGCCGCCAAGTCACGCGCCGGGATGCTGCGGCCCCGGGTCAGCGCGACAAGGTCGCAGGTGGCAATAAGGGCAAGCCGTCCGTCGTCGGTCACGTGGCTCACGGGACCAGCGCGATGACCCGGCACGGGCTGCCGGAGCCGTCCACAAGGCGCAGCGGTGCAACCACCACCCACGCACCCAGGGCCGGGACAGACTTGAGGTTGGTGAGGTTCTCCACGTGCCAGACGCCGCGCGGGTGGCTGATCTGGCGGTGGACGATGAAGTCCGTGGCGCAGCCCGGGTCGATGCCCAGCGTGTCCGTGCCCAGGCCATAGGCGCCTCGCTCCTGCACAAGGAAACGGGCGGCGTCGGGACCAAAGCCCGGGAACTTGAGTTCGCCGCCGGCGTTGGCGTACTTCACGGGATCTGTGTTGCAGTCCTCCCAGCCGGTCCGCAGGAACACCGCGGCGCCTTCCGGGATCCGGCCGTGCTTCGCCTCAAAGGCGTGCACCTGCGCAAGGGTCAGGATGGCGTCGGCGTTGTCGCCCACTTCCGCGCTGATGTCAATCATCGCCAGCGGCCGGAACAGCCGCTCGGCGCCAATCTGGTCCACGCTCTCTTTGCCCTCCACCATGTGGCAGGGCGCGTCGAAGTGGGTTGCCGTGTGCTCCACAAAGGTGACGAGGCGGTTGTAGAACCCGTCATGGCTGACCGTGAGGATGGTCTGGAATGCGGGCTGGGGCGCCCCCGGCCACATCACAGTGTCAGGGCCAAGCGCCTGGGTCAGGTCAACGGCGCGGAGCTGGTCAAGCATTGGGTTCCTCGCTGGAGTGTGCGGCAGAGACAGTGCGGCCGGCGCGCCGGGTGGGACGCGCCGGCCGTGATTGACCTAGGTGGTGGACCTGCCGGGCGGGGCCCGGAGGCACGTTTAGCTCTTGGCGGCGATCAGACCCTCATCAACCTCAAGCCGCTCGCCCACACGACGGGCAAGGCCCGGCATGCCGAGCACGAGGGCAGCACCGAGGACAAGCCAGACGATCACCACGATCTGGTACCGGAAGCCGGCAGAGGTGGAGTCAAACGAGAGGTTGAGCCACAGGGTGAACGCCAGGACGATGAGCGCGGCGATCGGCACGACGATCTCGTACATTGGCACGCGCGGCGTCCCGGACAGGAAGAGGAACTTGATGGCGCCAACCGTGGCAAACGCATAGGCAACCAGCAGGATCAGGGTGCCGATGACACCCGAGCCCAGGAAGATGTCGAACGCGCCGGCGCCGAAGACGGCGGCCCACACCACGATGATGACGGCGGCCAGGGCGGTCACCAGCATGAGGGCGCCCGACGGGGTGCCGTACTTGGGGGAGACCTTGGCGGCCATGCCGATGACCGGTGTGTTGGGGTTGTCGCGGCCAAGCGCGAAGAGCAGGCGCGACGCGCCCACAAGGCAGGCCAGCGCGCACCCGAATGCCGAGATGGCCGCGCCGATGGTGATGATGTCGCCAATCCATGGGCCGATATAGGTGGCTCCAAGGTCACCCAGAAGCGAGCCTGACTTCACATAGTCGCCCATGCCGGCGTCGCCGCCAAAGCCCATGACCTCAATCGCGGTGATCACCACGAAGTAGAGGCCGCCGAAGACCGCGACGCCCAGGATGGCGCGCGGGATGTCGCGGGTGGGGTTGTGGGCCTCTTCGCCCAGCGTCGCCGCGGCCTCAAAGCCCGCGAACGAGAGGAAGCCGAAGACCGAGCCGACAGCAAGGGCGTTGAGCCCCACGCCCTCCGGCAGCGAGAAGACGTTGAGGTTGAACGTTGCGTTGTTGGGGGCGCCGCCCGCGAGGATGCGGATCAGGATCACGATGGCCGTGACCACGATCAGCGCCACAGTGATGCCCTCAACGGTGAGCAGGATCCGTGTGCCGTCCCGGGCGGGGACAAGCGCAAGGAACCAGGCGCCCAACAAGGCGATGAGACCAATCGCAAGCGGGATCAGCATGGGCATGTCGCCCTTGGCGATGATCCCGACGCGCTGGAGGAAGTCCGCCCCGAAGACGCCGGCCGCCATCGTGGTCACGCACGCGTAGAAGATGTAGGTGCCCATCAGGGCGAAGCCTGAGAACACGCCGGCGCGCGGGCCAAGCGTCACGCCCACAAACCCGTAGACCGAGCCTGCGTGGTGGAACTGCTGGGTCAGGCGCACGAAGCCGTACGCGACAAGGAGCACGCCAACCGTGGCGAGCAGGAAGGCCAGCGGGACGGCACGGCCAACCTGGCCGGCGGTTCCCTGTGGGTTGATGTTTGCGGCCATGCTTGGCGCCATCAGCGCAAGCGAGATGCCGATCGCCTCCCAGACGTTCAGCTCCTTGCGGAGCTTTGCCGGCTGGTGTCCGGAGATCTCCATGTGGGACCCATCCTCCGTCGATACTGGCGGCCGTCGCACGGCTGCCGCAGAACCCCCGCGCCCAGCACCCTCATGCCGGTGCGCGGATGATCGCGCCTCAGCCGGTCAAGCGGCAAGGGGTGTTTCGGTGCCGATTGGCGTCAGAACACCCGCAGGTGCGCGGCGCGGACGTCGTCAGGCGTCATCGTGTCAAAGACATTGGCCTCATCGGTCCGCACGCCAACGATGGCGCGGCCCAGCAGATCGCCCAGCCCGCCGTACAGCACCGGGTCCGCCTGCAGGTTGGCAAGCGCCTGACGCAGCGTCGCGGGCAGCGGCCGGATGCCGCAGCGGGTCTGCTCCTCGGGCGACATGCGGGCAGGGTTTGAGCGGGCCAGCTCCGGCGGCTCAAGCCCGCGCTCGATGCCGTCAAGCCCCGCAAGGATCAGCCCGCCCAGAGCGAGGTACGGGTTGCAGGATGGGTCGCAGGCCTTGAGTTCCACATTGGTGGACTCCGCCTCGCGGCCCCAGAAGGACGACGCCACGCGCACCGTGCACTCACGGTTGTCCAGACCCCAGGACACCGTTGAGCCCGCCCAGGCGTCCGGCGCCAGACGCTCATAGGAGTTGTACGACGGGCAGGTGAGGGCAACCAGCGCAGGGAGGTGGTCCATGAGACCCGCCACAAACGCACGACCCATGGTTGAGAGCAGGCGGTCCGGCCCGGCATCCGCGTCGTGGAGCAAGTTCACCTTGCCATCGGAAGACCACAGGCTGAAGTGGATGTGCGCGCCGGAGCCGATGCCGTTGGCATAGGGCTTGGCCGCGAAGCTCGCGATCAGGTTGTGGCCAACCTCGGCCACCCCGCGGACGGTGTCGCGGAACTTGATCTGCGTGTCCGCCGCGCCAAGCGCGTCCTGGTAGCGGACGGCGATCTCCTGCTGGCCCGGGCCGTACTCGTTGATGGCCTGCTCCACCTCGATGCCCTGGGCCTCCAGCGCATCAACGATGTCATCCATCACGATGGCGGCGCGGTCCATGCCCGCTGACGAGTACACCGGGCCGTTGCCGTATGGGACAACGCGGCCGTCAACCTCCTGAGCGAGATAGAACTCGTTCTCGAAACTGGCCATCACGCGGATGCCGCGTGCTTCCGCCTGGGCCAACACGCGCTTGAGGAAGCTCCGCGGGCAGCAGCCCCAGTCAAGGCCGTCGTGGTCAAGTTGGTCGCAGATGACGCTGGCCGTGCGCGGTACCCAAGGCAGCCGCGAGTACGTGTCCAGGTCCGGGACCACGCGGACCTCGCCCACGGGCGCCATGCCCTCGATGTCCACCAGACGCTCCAGCATGTTGACCGCGTTCTGCGCCCGGGTGAGCCCCACACCTTCACTGAGCTTGCCGCGAAGCCTGTCAACGTGGACGTTCTTGCCGCGGATCACGCCCGACGGGTCGCAGTACAGGAAGCGGACGAGACGCACGCCGTCGGCTGCGGCTTGGGCGACCACGTCGTCGGGGGTCAACTCATCTCCTCCAGTGGGCGGGGTGATGGCGGGGGCTATTCCAGGGTCACGGTGGCGCGGGCGAGTTCACGCCCGGTCTGGTCGGCGAGGCGCCAGGCCTGACCGGCGTCGATGGCCCACGTTGCGGCGGCAAGCGTTGCGCCGGGCATCGCGGGTGCAGCGTATTCCAGCCGGATGCGACGCGGGATCGCACCGGTCAGCGCGGCCGCTTGCGGGCCAGCGGCCAGCAGCGCCTCCTCGAGGTAGTCCAGATATGCGGCGTTGTTGACGTGGCCCATCGGGTCGACGTCCTGCGGCCGGACGCCCGAGGCGTAGCGCGCGGCCCCGGCCGGGGTTTCGCCCAACTGGACACGGCCGGGATCAAAGGTGCCCGGCGGGACGTCAAAGGCGGTCTGGAACTCCGTCGGCACGCGACCGGGGGCGCCGCGGATCGTGTCCGTGATCACCCAGTCCGTGTGGCCCCACAGCGCCAGCGTGCCGTCGTCGAGGAAGCCCTCCGTGCGCCGCCGGGCCCAGACGCGGCGCACCCCCGTGATCCGGGTGTGGAGCGTGATTGTGTTGCCCAGCGGGAGCGGCGCAAGGATCGCCAGCTCGGCGGCCCGGACCACCCAGGCCAGTTCTCGCTCGAGGTACCACTCGCGCCCAAAGCCCAGCCGCTCCGAGTGGAGCCAGGCAAGGTCTTGCGCGTAGCGGAGCAGGGCAGAGCTGCGGACGAGGCCGTTGGCACCGCACTCGTCAAAGCGCGCGCGGTACGGGACGCTGATCCCTTTGGCCACGCCCTCGTCGGACGTCACGCGGGCCGCCTCCCGGCAAGGCGATCCAGACCCTCCAGTGCAATCAGCTTGATCCCCTCGATGGCCACGGGGCCACGCTCGCGGACAAGGCGCACTTCGCACGAGCGCCGGGCGTCGAAGACCACCAGACCCACGAGCAGCTTGCCGCCTTCGGACACTGCACCGGCACGCGCGTCGTCAAGCTGGTGGATCACGTCGGCCTTGATGCCGCGGGCGCCCCACTTGCAGTCCCAGGCTTCGGCCGCGCCATCGCCCTCCACGGTGACGTCGTAGGGGTGGATCTCGGCGGGTCTGCCGTCAAAGAGGATGCGGCGCTCGCGGCGGACAGGGTTGGTGCGCTCGGCCAGCAGCCGCTCCGTCAGTGCCTCAACCAACGCCCCACGGAACTGGCTCCGCGTCTGCTCACCCCGGTCCGCCACCGCAAGCGACGCGGCGAGGATGGCCTCGGAGCGGTCTCGCTCAGGCGTTCCTGCCGCAGCGGCGCGCTCGCCAAACAGCGTGGGGAACATCACGCGCCACACCGCGGGATCGGCCGATTCGCCGTTCATCACCGCCCGGCCCAGCACACGCTGCACGGTCGTTGCGGCAGCCAGCAGGTCCGCCGTGCGGACAACAAGTGGGTCCGCCTGGATGTGGGCGTAGACCACCGCGCGCCCGTCGGGTTTGGCGTCCTGGAACCGCATCAGGCGGCCTCGCCAAGCGCGGCCAGCGCAACCTGCGGCAGCGTGGACAGCCAGTCGATGGCCCGATGGGGGTCCGTGACAAGGGCAGCCTCGGCCGCCAGGGCGTGCATCGCCGCGTCTGCGCCGGCCGGGGCCGCTTCGGCACCGCGCGCCGTGCTCACCGCCCTCAGCCGCGCGCCCCAGACGGTGGTCAAGTCGGTGACGTACTGGAGTTCGTCCGACACAGGCTCAGCCGTGACGGCAAGCACCTCAAATGCAGCGAGGGCGCGGTCAACAAGATCGGCGACGGTGGTGAACATCGGGCGAAGGGTACGCCACGCAGCCGCGCGGGTGCCGCGGGCGGCGCTGGCGGCCGAGATCAGCCGGGTTGCGGGCGGCCGGGATCAGCCGGGATCAGCCGGGTAGGCGCAGGAACATGCGGGCCCGGGTTGGTGATCGGCCGGCAAGGAGGGACAGCGCTTCGGCCTCGAGACCCTCAAGCGCCCTTGCGCCCCTTGCGTCCCACCCAAGCGAGTACACGGCGATGGCGTGACGGCGGATGCGGAGTGCCGACGGTCGATCGCCAGCCCATTCAAGCCGCGTGGCGGCATCAAGCACCCGGCGGTACAGGATGGGCAGCAGATCGGCCGAGATGTGTTCGTCCACGCTCGGATCATCGCGGCACAGCGCAGGATTGCGAGGGGCACGATGGTCCCACACGCCCAGCCGGAGGTCCCGCCTCAGCCCGCGGCGCGCCTCACCACGATCACGGCAAACCCCATGCTTGCACGCCGCCACGCCGTCCATGTCGCCCGCATCATGGCCGCGCCCTCCGTGAAGGCCTCGCGGTCCGGGTCGTCGGGGTGGCCGTCCGCCCACCGTTCCACCGCGCCCGCGTATGCGTCTTCGTACGCGTCCCAACCGGCCAGCGACGCCCGAACCACGGCCAGCGGCACCAGTCCGCCAGCGGCAACCCTGGCCACGGTGGCGTCGAGGTCCACCATCTCATCGGGGCCCATGCCGAACGCCTCTGCGGTCCCTGCTGGCGGGGGCTCACGCCAGAACGCTTCGCCGATCAGCCCGATGCCGCCGGGCCGTAGAAGGTGGGCCACCACGCCAGGAGCCGTCACCGGCCCGCCCAGGGCGCCGGTTGCGCCGATGCAGGCGGCGATGTCCGCGCCGATGACCAGCGGTTCGACAGCGGCGTCGGCCGTCCGCCACTCAAGGTTGCCGGCAACGCCGGCCGCCGCCGCCAGACGTTCGGCGTCAGCGATGAACCACGGGTTCCGGTCAACGCCGATGCCACGGACGCCGCGCAGCGCAAACCGGACCAGCAGGTCGCCCTTGCCGCAGCCGATGTCGAGCGCGAACGGTGGCTTGGCGCCGCCGATCGGGAGCGCCGCCACGGCGGTCGCAACCAGCCCGTCGAGTTCTGCCGGCAACAGCGGCCCGAGGATGCTCATGTCGCCGTGGGCGATGGTCGTGAAGCGGTACGGATGGCCGGACGGCGGGCTCTGGGGGTTGGGCATGGAGCCTATGGTCAGTCGCCCCGGTGTTCGCCGCTGGCGATGCGGAAGCCCACGACGCCGCGGGCTGGCTCACGCCGGGCGATGACGCGCTCCACGATGGAGGCGGGCGGGCCGTCGCGGAGTCGCTCCTCGAGCGCGTCCAGATCCTGCGGCACGCCCTCGGCCACCACGCGGACGCTGCCGTCGCGCTCGTTGGCGACAAAGCCGTCAAGCTCCAGATGCACCGCCTCGCGCATCACAAACACGCGGAAGCCCACGCCCTGGACGCGGCCACGGACGACGGCGTCAAGGCGTTCACGCCCGGGATCGCGCTGGTTGGTCACCGGCGGCTCGCCGGGGCGCGATGCGGCCAGCGGAGCAGCAGCGTGTCGAGAACAAGTTCAGGGGTCACGTTGCCGTCGAGCAGTTCGCCCGCCCGCACCAGACGGGTGAGGGCCTGCGCGGCCACACCCCTTGGGAGGGCTCGCGCGGCGGCGTCAAGTTCCTCAAGAAGCGCCACGTCGCGCACGGTCGCGGCGGCGCCGCGCTCCACGAGCACCAGATCGCGGGTGAGGTCACGCCAGAGGTCAACCAGCGTGCGCATCCCGAGCCGCCGCTCAGCGGCCGAGACCTTGGCCGCAGGCTCGGCCACGGCATCGGCGGGCTCCTCGGCGTCGTCACCCTCGGCGGGCTGGGAAGCGGCGGCGGCCGTGACCGGTTTCGCGGCGGCCTTGCCCCGGCCCTTCGGGGCGGCGGTGCTCTCCGGAGGTGGGGCAGGTGCAAGCAGGCGCGCAAGCGCGAGGGCACGCGTCTGGAGGTCCTTGGCCGCGCCAAGACGCTCTGCGGGTCGCGCCGCCAGCAGGTCCAGCAGCCGACGCACCAGCTCGGCTCGGATGGCAACAGCTTCGGGGGCTGCGGCGTAGGCCACTGCCAGACCGGCCCGGCCTGCGGTGAGGCGTGCCAGGCGTGCGGCCGTGGGGGGATCGGCCAAACCCCGGGCCCCAAGAAGCGTCTCGATTGAGCGTGCGTCAACCGTCCCCAGACGAACGCGGGCGCAGCGGGATCGGATGGTGGGGAGCAGTTGCTCGTCGTCGTCCGCACAGAGGATCAGCGTGGTGTTGTCCGGCGGCTCCTCCAGGGTCTTGAGCAGCGCGCTTTGGGCATCCTCGGTCATTCTGTGCGCCTCGCGGACAATCGCGACGCGGGCACCGCCCTCCACAGAGTGCAGGGCCAAGTCCGCAACCAGGTCCCGGACGCCAGGGCGAAGCTGGGCATCAGCACCGCCAATGACCACGTTGCCGCCAGCCCCGGCGGGTGCGAGCAGGTGGAGATCGGCGTGGTTGCCGTGCTCCACCATGCGGCAGCCGCGACACGCCCGACACGGGCCCAGACCGTCGGCGGCGTGCTCGCAGAGCAGCGCCGCTGCCAGGTCCATCGCAAGCGGCATCTTGCCCACGCCGGGCTGGCCAACCAAGAGGATGGCGTGCGCCCGGCCTTGTGCAAGCAGCCCGCGGACAGCCGCCACCGCGACCGGTTGGCCGACGGTGAGGAAGCCATCCACGGGCTGCATCGATATCGCTGGTTGCAGGCTGGAGCCCGCTGGCTCAGCCCTCGGGGGCTGCGGCCTTGCGGGTGGTCCGGCGCTTCGGCGCGTCCGCAGGCGCAGCCTCTGCGGCCGCGGGTGCGGCTGCCGCGGGCAGGGCCTCCACGGCTGCGGCGGGCTTCCGGGCGGCGCGCGCCTTGGGGGCGGGCTTGGCCTCGGGTGCCTCGGCG
>CAIXZV010000287.1 GCA_903924005.1 uncultured Chloroflexota bacterium
GCGGAGCCGTGCTGGCGGTCGCCGCCATGCTCATCGCCGCGCAGTTCCGCGCCGTGAACGCGCCCGCGGACTGCCTTGGCCGGGTGGACGTCCACGGCGCTGTCGCCCTGGTCCGGCCGGCCTGCGCGGCGCCGTTGGCGGCATTCGCGCGGATCGACATGGACGAGGCCCGGCGCTACTTCATCCTCCCGCTCCCCTTCGCGGCCGCGGCGGGGCTGCTGCTCGGCGTCGCGGCGATGGGCCGCGAGCTCGAGCGGGGGACCGCGCCGCTGCCCTGGACGCTCTCGGGGCGGCGCTGGCGCTGGCTTGGCGCGCGGGCGGCCGTCCTGCTCGCGCTCGTGCTCGCCGCCGTCGTGCCGGTCGCGCTCGCCGCGGACTACCTCGAGGGCGTCCGGGCGCCGGGCGTCGACGCGATGGCGTCGTTCGCCGACGAGACGGCGCGGGGCTGGCCGATGGTGGCCGTGGCCGTGGCCGCCTTCGCCGTCGGGCTGGCGGTCGGGACCCTCGTCGGACGCCAGCTGCCGGGCCTCATCGCCGCCGCGGTCGTCACGGGCGTTCTGCTCACCGGCGTCACCGTGGCGATGGACCACTGGACGGCGGCGGCCGCGGTGGCCAGGCCGCTCGACGCGGGCCGCTGGGGCGACCGCTCCTTCGAGGCGATGTTCCAGTCGCGCGCCGACGGGCGCCTCCTGTCCTACCCCGAGGCGACCGCGCTCCAGCCGCCGCGCCCCGATCTCCCCCCGGGGACGGTCGACGACGCATGGCTGCAGCAGAACTTCACGGAGGTCCTACTGCTGGTCCCCGGGAGCCGGTACCCGGAGGCGGTCGCGCTCCGCTCCGCGATGCTGCTCGGCTCGGCCGGCGTCTTCCTGCTGCTGGCCCTGGCCGCGGTCGAGCGCCGCCGCCCGGCCTGACCGCGACGCCCTCACTCGACCGCATTGAAGGGATCGACCCGCGTGTTCTTGCCGGTCGTCGTGGTCGGCTTGGTCCAGGCGAGCTCCAGCAGCGGCGCGAAGTCCCCACGGTGGACGGCTCCCAGCGGCACCACACAGGTCCGTCGAGCTTCATGGCACGTGTCGAGCCGGGACTGACTCCGCGTGAACGGTCGGTCGAGGTTCACCGCCGCGCAACTCCGCGCCGGCGCCGAGGGCCCCGTGCGACTGACACAGCGCGAGCGCGACGTCGGGCTGCTGGTGGACGGGTTCAGCAACGACGAGATCGCGGCGCGGCTCGACCTCGACCTCGGCTAGGCGCGCCGCTCGCGGCCCGCGGACGGCACGTCCAGCCACCCCTCCCGCTCGGCCCGGACGGCGAGCTCGACCCGCGAGGCCACGCCAAGGCGCTCGTATAGGCGGGACAGCTGGGTCTCGACCGTCTTGCGCTGCGTGTGGAGCGCGGCGGCGATCTCGTCGTTTGAGTGCGCCGCGAGGACCAGGCCGACGATGTCGCGCTCGCGCGGCGTGAGCGACACGTAGGCGCCGTCCGGCTGGTCGCCGGTGAACCAGCGTCCGCCGGCCGCGACGGCGCGGACCGCCTCCACGAGCTCGGCGGTCGGCGCCGTCTTGAGGAGGAACCCCTCTGCTCCGACCCGCCGCGCCCCGGAGGCGTACTGGCGGGCCACGAACGAGGACACCACGATCACGGCCGGCCGGCTCTCGCGGGGCGTCCGCGCGAGCAGCGCGAGGCCGCTCCCGTCAGGGAGCCGGATGTCGAGGAGCAGGACCGAGATGTCCCGCCTGGCGAGGAGTACCGCCCCATCCGCGACGGACCCGCCGCGGGCGGCCACCTCGATGTCGGGGACGCCGGCCACCGATGCCTCGAACCCTCGGACCACCACCGGGTGGTCGTCCACAAGCGCCAGCCGTATCCGGGGCGGGGCCGGAGTCGAGCGCATCGGGCAGAACCTCCTTGTGTGCCGACTGAGTGGTCAGCGCATCCGCAGCGTGGCCCCCCGCCGCGCCCCGGGCAAGACGGGATTCCCCTGACCGGCGGGGGACGATGCCGCCGCGGCGCCGTGCCCACACGAGGGATTTCCCTACTGGCGACCGCGAGTGCCTCGGGGTACACAGGATCTGACGGTCGCGGGACGGGCCCGCAAGGGGGGTCGCCGTCTCGCGCGGCCCGGCGCTAGGCCTCCTGTGTGGCACGCCGGGCCGCCCACCCTCGCCCGGGGACTGCGCCCGGCCAATTCCGCTGCGGCTCCCGGGCGCAGTACGAGTGCAGGGTTCTCCCCAATACCCGCAGCCGGCCGCCGCCCCTACCGTGGTGCAGGACCGATACCGGTCGCACGTAATGGGTGATCGCGAGTGGGCTGCGACGGGGACCTCAGGACGGGCCGCCCCAGTGGTGGCATCGCCCCGCGA
>CAIXZV010000288.1 GCA_903924005.1 uncultured Chloroflexota bacterium
ATGCAGTGCGCGGGGGAAACACCGCTTTTGCGGCCCTGGAAAACCAGTCGCTGCAGACGCTGCGCTCGGCGGGTTGGATGCCCGACTACGTGGCCATCCGCCGCCAAAGCGATTTGCGAGCGGCTGCGCCCGGTGCGCCGCTGGTGGTGCTGCAGGAGTTGCTGCGCGGCGTGCACGATCGGGTTGTGGTGGCTGTGACATTCCTTGCGATGCTGGAGCTGGTGAAGCGCCACGAGATCGTCGTGGAGCAGACCGAGCCGTTTGGACCCATCACGGCGCGGAGGACCACCGCGGATGAGCGCACCGCTGCGGGCGTGTCCGCTACCGTTGAGGACGATGCCCCGCTTGATGAGACCCTGGAGGACTTCGCATGACCGCGCCTGAGCCCGGTCAGGACGACACCAACCTGTCCACCCGCGCAGCCTCCGAGTCTGCTGGGGACGAGGCCGGTGCGGTTGCGACCGCTTCGGCTGCTGGCGAGCCCGAACAGACGGGCGACGATGAGGCACGCCCCGCACCGGGCGAGCTGACCGAGGCGCAGCTGGAGGCGCTCCTGTTTGTGGCCGAGAAGCCGCTCACACGACGCGAGATTGCCGCCGTTGCCGGTGTGGACCGCGCCACTGTTGATGAGCGGCTGGGTGATCTGGAGGTATCGCTGGCGAATCGCGGGATCCGGCTGGTCATTGCCGGCGAGCGCGTGGAGCTGGCAACGGCGCCAGAGACCGGGCGGATCGTGGCCCGCTATGTTGGTGCGGACGCCGTGCGCCTGTCGCCCGCCGCACTCGAGACGTTGGCCATCGTGGCCTATCGCCAGCCCGTCACGCGCGCCGCCATCGAGCGCGTTCGCGGCGTTGACTCGGACTACACCCTGCGCGCGCTGCTGCACCGGCGCCTCGTGGTGGAGCTTGGCAGATCCGACGCGCCGGGGCGCCCCATCTACTACGGGACCGGCTTCGAGTTCCTTGAGCGGTTTGGCTTGGTTTCCACCGATGAGCTGCCGCCTCTTGATCTCGATATCGCGAGCCGTCTTGTGGACGGCGATGCCGCAGTCGCCGCCGAGCGGGCAAGCCTTGCGTCGGTGGTTGACGCCGCGCCTAGCGAAGATGGAGCCTGACCCGTGCCGGCCGAACGCATCTCCAAGGTCCTCGCCGCAGCAGGTGTCGCGTCTCGCCGAGGGGTGGACGCGCTTGTTGCCGCGGGCCGCGTGACCGTGGATGGACGGGTCGCGACGCTTGGCGAACAGGTTGACCCCGCGCTGCAGCGTCTCGCGGTTGACGGTCGCGTGGTCGGCGCAATGGCGCAGGACCACATCTACCTCGCGGTGCACAAGCCAGCGGGGGTCACCTCCACGGTGCGCGACCGCCACGCGGAGATGACCGTCATCGAACTGGTGCCGCGCGACCTGGGGGGAATGGCTCGCCTCTATCCGGTTGGCCGCCTGGACCAGGACAGCGAGGGGCTGCTGCTGCTCACAAACGATGGCGAATGGTCGGAGTTGGTGCTCCACCCCCGCTATGGCGTGGAGCGCGAGTACGCGGTGGGCCTTGCTCGTCCGTTGAGCCGCGAGCAGGCCGAGACGCTCCATCGGGGTGTTGCGCTTGAGGAGGGAACGGCAACACTGTCGGGTCTCCGCGGGCAGACCCGGACCGAGGACCAGCGCCTCGCGCAACTCCTTCGCCCGGAACCGGATCGCGGTCTCGTGTGGATCCGGGTGACCATCCAGCAGGGGTGGAAGCGCCAGCTGCGCCGCATGTTTGGCCAGGTGGGCGCTCCAGTGCAGCGTCTCGTCCGCGTGCGCATCGGCACCTTGCGTCTAGACCCGCTCCACACGGGCGAGGTTCGGCCGCTGACGTCAACCGAAGTGAAACGCCTGGCGCCAAACCGTGGGCCGCGAGCGTGAGCGACGACGTGAGGCCGGCTGCGGCGGAGGGAGCCCAGGGTGGTTCCCTGTCGCGCAAGCGCGGTCCTGTGGTGGCCTTGGACGGCCCCGCGTCCAGCGGCAAGAGCTCGGTTGGAGCGGCCGTCTCAAGACGTCTCGGCCTGCGGTTTGTGGACACGGGTCTGTTCTACCGGGCCGTGACGGCGCTTGCGCTTGCCGAGGGCATTGACCCCGAAGATGTTCAGGGCCTTGTCCGGCTCGTGCCGCGGATTGCGCTCGCCGACGACGGCGAGGGGCGCCTCGCGCACGTCCTCGTGGACGGTGCGGACCGCGACATGCCCATGCACGGACCCATGGTGGACGGCGCCGTCTCGCTCGTGGCGCGTCAGGCCGGGCTCCGGGCCGAGCTGCTGGAGCGCCAGCGTGACCTCGCCAGAGATGGCGGCATCGTCCTCGCTGGCCGCGACATCGGCACCGTGGTGCTTCCCGATGCCGATGTGAAGATCTATCTCGATGCCTCGCCGGAGGAGCGCGCCCGTCGCCGGATCCGCGAGCGGCATCTTGACGAGGCCGGGCCCGAGGCGACGGAGGTCCGCAGGCAGCGGGCGTCCGCGATGTGGCCGACAGCACGCGTGATGTCGCGCCGTTGCGCACGGCGGAGGATGCGCAGGTCATCGCGACCGACGGCGTGACGTTTGACCAGACGGTGGAGCTTGTGGTGGCCGCCATTGCGGTCTTCACCCGATCAGCCGAGACGCGGCCGGCTACCCAGATTCCGCCAGCGCCTGCCAGCGCGCCGAAGCCGCGCGGCAAGGTTGCCGCCAAGGCGTTCCTCAAGAGCAATCGGGCGCTCGAGATCGGCATGCGCATGGATGACCACCAGTCGCGCCTGGTGCGCCTGGTTGCATTTTGCTGTCGGATGGCGTCTCGGCTCGTGGCCCAAATCCAGGTGGAGGGGATGGGCAACGTTCCCCGGAGCGGCCCCGTGATCCTTGCCGCCAACCACATCTCCAACGCGGATCCGGTGGTCATCGGCGCCTGGCTGACGCCCGCGCTCCAGACGCGGCGCATCCACTGGCTGGGCAAGCGAGAGCTGTTCGACATTCCAATCTTTGGCCTTGTTGCCGCATCGGGCGGTGTCCACCCGGTGGAGCGGGGCACCGCCGACGTGGATGCGTTCCGCCTTGCAACACGTGTGCTTGAGGCAGGGTCAGTGCTCCTCATCTTCCCTGAGGGCACACGTAGTCCCACAGGCCAGCTCGCCGAGGCAAAAGATGGCACGGCGCTGCTGGCGCTCAAGACCGGCGCCCAGATCGTGCCAATTGGCGTCAACAACGCCGACGAGGTCTGGCGCAAAGGCCGGACCCTGCCGTCTCCGTTTCCCCGGCGAACAATCACCGTGCGCATCGGCAAAGCATTCCTCCCGGCCGCCGAACTGCCGAAGGACCTGGACCGCCGCTCCCTCAAGACGGCGGCCACCCTGTTGATCATGCGTCGGATCGCGGAGCAGCTGGACCCCCGTCATCGCGGCGCATATGCCGCGGCCGTGGATCAGAACGCACCCCCCAGCGGCTGATGCAGTTGAGCGCAGCCCGGCGGCATGCGGGGACCTGTGCGACCATCTGGGCTATGGGCATGGTTGAAGAGGTCCGAATCGCGCGCCGCACCGGGTTTTGCTATGGCGTGCGTGAGGCAATCGACAAGGCGAAGGAGTCGGCTGCGGCCGGCAAGTCCACCCACACCCTCGGTCAGGTTGTGCATAACGAAGGCGTCATCAACCAGCTTGAGGACGCGGGCGTCCGCAGCGTGGACAGCCTTGACCAGGTGCACAACGGCACGGCCGTCGTCATCCGAGCCCACGGTGTCCGACCGGAAGTGTTCGAGGCCGCCGACAAACGCGGGCTTGAGGTCATCGACGGGACGTGTACCTGGGTGATCCAGGAGCAGCGTCAACTGCAGGCGCTCGTGGACGAGGACTACACCATCGTCCTGCTTGGGACGCCCAAGCACCCCGAGGTTGTGGGGCTTCTGGGCTTTGCGCCTGACGCCATCGTGGTAGACGAGGAAGAAGATTGGGAGCGCATCCCCAGACGCAAGAGGATGGCGCTCATCACGCAGTCAACGCAGCCGCCTTGGAAGTTTGAGAAGCTCGCCGCGCTCATGGTGTCGCGCGCCCATGAGCTCAAGATCGTCAACTCTGTGTGCCCCGTCACCATCCGGCGGCAAGAGGACACGCTCGATACAGCCCGCGACGTGGACCTGATGGTTGTCGTGGGTGGTCGGCATTCCGCGAACACCAAGGAACTCACCCGGCTCTGCGGCATTGCCGGCACCCCGGCCGTGCAGATTGAGAACGCGAGGGACCTTGTGGATCCACAGCCATTTGAGGGCGTCCGCATCGTCGGCGTCACCGGGGGCACCAGCACACCCATCGAGGATCTCCGCGAAGTAGCGCAGCGGATCTTTGAGTTGGCCGGCACGGACGAGGTCCGGACGCACGCCGTTGTGCTTGCCGCGGCTGCGCTTGACGCCGCCGCGACACCTGCGGGTCGGACAACGTCGCTTCCCCGCCAGCCCCTCGCCGCGAGCGCTTTCTGATGTCCAACCGATCTGCGGGCCTCCCCGTGGTGGCCTTTGTCGGCCGGCCCAATGTGGGCAAGAGCACGCTGTTCAACCGCGTCGTGGGCAACGACCGCGCGGCCATTGTGGAAGACCGCGCCCGGACCACCCGTGACCGCCTGTATGGCGATGCCGAGTGGAACGGTCGGCGCTTTGTTGTGGTTGACACCGGTGGCCTTGAGGTTGCCCCTGGAGACCCCATCGAGGAAGCGGTGCAGGTGCAGGCCCGTCTGGCGATCAGCGAGGCGGACGTCATCGTCTTTCTCGTGGACGCAGAGACCGGCACCACGCCTGCGGACCTTGACGCAGCGGAGCTCCTCCGGAAGACCACCAAGCCGGTCCTGGTGGCGGCCAACAAGGCCGACAACCAGCGACGCGAGCAGGATGCGGCTGAGTTCTACGCCTTTGGCTGGGATGACACCTTCGCCATCTCGGCCAACCACGGCCGCGGTGTCGCAGACCTGCTCGACGCCATCGTCTGGGCCCTGCCGCCCGAGAGCACGCGCGAAGTTGCCCGCAAGGAGCGCGAGGTGCAGGCCGACGCCTGGGCCGATGAAGTGGCGGCCGGTCGGCTGGATCCGTTTGTGATTGGCGTGGACGACGCGAGCGATCCCGAGGGCGACGACGATCTCGAGGGAGAAACACCCGAGGCAGAGGCAGCCCGCTGGGATGCCCTCATGGCCACCGAGGACGATGACCCGCCCGCAATCGCGTTCGTTGGACGTCCAAACGTTGGCAAGAGCAGCCTGCTCAACGCACTGCTGGGTGAGAACCGGACCATCGTCTCGGACATCCCGGGCACCACGCGCGACGCCATCGACACCACGATCCCGTGGGGCCGAAGCGAGATTGTCCTGATTGACACCGCAGGCATCAAGCGTCGCGGCAAGGTGGCCAACGGCCCCGCTGCGGAACGCTACTCCACGCTGCGGGCGCTCAAGGCCATCGGCCGAGCAGATGTTGCGGTGCTGGTGCTTGACGCGGCCGAAGGCCTTACGGCACAGGACGCCCACGTCGCCGGCTACGTGATTGAGGAGGGGAGGGGCCTCGTCCTTGCGGTCAACAAGTGGGACATCGTCGAGGGCAAGACCCACAAGAGCTTTGACGAGTTCGTGACGGAGCTGCGGCGCGACCTTGCGTTCATTGACTACGCGCCCATCGTGTCCATCAGCGCCAAGACCGGTCAGCGAGTGCAGCGCGTCCTCGAGCTGGCCGTCGAGGTCTGGGGCGAGCGGCGCAAGCGGATCAACACGGGCGAGCTCAACCGGCTTGTTCGTGAGCTTGTGGACAAGACGCCGCCGGCGATGGTCCACGGCCGTCGCGCCAAGATCCGCTATGCCACGCAGGCGGGTGTCGCGCCGCCCACGTTCGTCTTCTTCGCCACTGACCCTGCATCAATCCACTTCTCGTATCGACGGTTTCTTGAGAACCGGCTCCGCGAGGCGTATGGCTTTGACGGCACGCCAATCAAGCTGGTCTTCCGCGAGCAGGCGCGAGAGAAGCGGACGTACAAGGGCAAGCCCGGCAAGTCCAAGCGCTAGTTCACCCGTCGGCTCAGAGAAGGCCGCGGATGGTAGACTCAACGGCCTCGGGGCGTGGCGCAGCCTGGTAGCGCACCTGAATGGGGTTCAGGAGGCCGAGCGTTCGAATCGCTCCGCCCCGACCACTCTCGCACGTACGAATGAGGCCTCTGGAGCAATCCGGAGGCCTTTCGTCTTGGCGCCGTACCCAAACAGGCGCGGCGTTCTGCTGACACGAGTCACCGCGGTCCGTCCGATCTTCACCACGTACATCCACACCCGTCTTGGGAACTGAGCCGGGCCGCGTCTCAGACGCGTGGTAGTTTCCGGACAGGCTCTGGGCTCCGATGCGCGTCAGCACAAAGCTGGCGGCCGCAATTCCCGGGGCAGACCGAAGCGAGGCGGGCGGGACGTGATGCAGCCACTCCAGACAGTCGCCGTCATCGGCAACGGCATCATCGGCCACGGCATCACCCAGGTCTTTGCGGCGGCCGGTAAGCATGTCGTGCTTATCGGTCGCGATCCGGCGTCGCTCGCCCGCGCGCTGGCGAAAATCGAGGGAAGCCTCGGCGACTTCGCCAGCCATGGCCTGATCGAGCGCAGCGACATCGCAACGATCCTGGGACGGATCACGCCGTCCGTTAGCCTCAGCGATGCGGCACAGGCACAGCTTGTCATCGAGGCGGTCACCGAAGACGTGGCGCTGAAGATCGACATCTTCGGCCAGCTTGACGGCATCTGCCCGCCGCCGATTGTGCTGGCATCGTCAAGCGGTCAGCCTGCCAGCGCCCTGATCGGCAAGGTGGCGAACCCGGAGCGCGTCATCGCCACGCACTTCTGGTACCCGCCGCAGCTCATCCCGCTGGTCGAGGTCTGCGGCGGTCCCAAGACGGATCCGGAAGTGACAGCGTGGGTCTGCGAGCAGCTCCGTGACGCAGGCAAGGAGCCCGCGGTCATCGACAGGGAGGTGCCGGGCTTTATCGGCAACCGCCTGCAGTTTGCGATGCTGCGCGAGGCGTGGGCGCTGTGGGCCTCGGGGGCCGCGAGCGCTGAGGCGATCGACAGCGTGGTCCGCAACTCCTTTGGCCGACGGATCGGGATCACCGGCCCAATCGAGTCGGCGGACGCGGGCGGGTTGTTCACCATGTACCACTTTGGCGCATCGCTGATCCCGCATCTCGATGCGCGGCCGGAGCCGGACGCCGCGATCGCCGAGCGGGTCGCAGGCGGGGCAAACGGCATCGCTAACGGCAGGGGCGTCTACGACTGGTCGAAGCGCGACGGCAAGGCGCTGCTGGCCGCGCGCATGGACGAGCTGTTCCGCTGGCTCAAGGCCGACCGAGCCCGCAAGGACTGAGGCGGCACTTGCCGCTGCACGAAGAGCAACAGCCCCCGGATGGCTCCGGGGGCTGCTTGCGTCATGGCCGGCTGAGCCGGAGCGACTACTTCAGGACGACAAACGCATCCACGTCAACTCGCCCGCTCACGACGACGAGCATCAGCTTGTGCGTCGCGGCCGTTGTGGTTGTCGCGTAGATGATCCGCCGGGCCTGGGTGGTGGCGTTGGCGAGGCTGAAGGTGCCCTTGAGCTTCCCGTCGAGGTAGATCTTTACCTTGCCTCGACCGAGGGCCTTGAAGGAGACAAACCCCACCGAGCGACCATTGAAGGTAAAGGTGGCCTTTGCGCCGACGGCCGTGGAGTACTTCGCAGACCCGCCGGAGTACGACGCGCCGCTGGCGTTCTTCCAGACGCCGGTGTACGCCACAGACGTGGTCTGTTGGGTCAGCACCGGCGCCAGGGCGTAGCCCACCATGGTGTCGCTCGCGTTGCCAGCGCCGTCTGTTGCGGCAACCGCGTACTGGTAGCGCCAACTGAGGTCCGTTGGGGCCGGCGGCGACGACACCCAGTACTCGCGCGTGGCAAACGTTGTGCCGGTCTGCCAGCCAACGTAGGGCGGGTCAGCAACACACGGGCTGGCAGCGCAGCGGCCCACGCGCACGCCGGCGAGGCCGCTGCCCGCATCGCTGGCGGTCCAGCGAATGCGGACGGACACCTGGGAATTGATGGACGTGCCTGCGACGAGTTCTTGTGTGGGGGCTGAGGCGGAGGGAGCAACTCCGTCCAGGATGAGCCTAGAGATGACCGTTCGCCATGTCCCGTCGTTCTGCACAACCTCGCCGGTCTGCCACACGGCCGCAGTTCCGTTCGGGTCTTGCGCAATACCAACGGCATAGCCCCACCTGCCGCCCGTCATGGTGTACGGGCTGCTGCTGGAGGCGATGGTGATGGGCATCGACCAGTTGACGCCGTCCGGCGTGGCGCCGGCCTCCAATGACACGTATTCCAGAGCGGACGACCGGTTCCACGTGGCAAAGACGGTGCCGTTGGCCGAGATGCCAATCCCGGGCATGAAATAGTCGGTGCCGTTGCCGTCCTGGAGCCGGTCTGCGTTGACCACAGGGGAGCCCGCATCCACGGCGATATCCGTGAAGCGGGCCGCAAGATTCCAGGTCGCCCCGCCGTCAAATGACTTGGGGTAGTTGGACACGAACCAGAGGTGGCCGTTGGCCCACACGGCCTCAGTGATCTGGTCGTTGGCGCTCTTCACGAAGCCCGACAGGCACACGGCGATGTTGAGCGTGCCCGTCTTGGCGTGGGCGTTGCCGGCGGCCGCCGTGCCGCGCATCCGCTCGTCCAGCGTGCCGTCCTTGCCGGCGATGGCGAGCGAGTCGTAGTACAC
>CAIXZV010000289.1 GCA_903924005.1 uncultured Chloroflexota bacterium
GGACTCCTCGTCCCGGCGTCCTGGGCCTGGACCATCGGCATCGCCCTCTACCTGGTCTGGACCTTCCTCGCCCGTCCCGACGAGAAGCGTCTCCTCGCCGCGCTTGATGCCGCCTATCGCGGCTCCGCCCACTGACAGAGGACACCTCCCCGTCATGACAAGCCCCAAGGCCACCGCGGCCTCCAGCAGCCTTGGCGAGCGCGCCATGCGCTCGGTGATCCTGTCGATGTCGCATCGCCGCTCGCTTGGCAAGCTGGCAACCCGCATGCCCATCACGCGCTCGATGGTCAAGCGCTTCATCTCGGGCGAGACGCTGGATGAGGCGTTCCCCGCCATCGAGAAGCTGCGCGCCGCCGGGATGCGCACCACCGTGGACGTGCTGGGCGAGGCCGTCAGCGCCGAGGCCGAGGCGCGCGCCGCCGCCGCCCGCTACCTGACGGTTTTGGACCAGCTGGCCGCTCGCGGTGTGGAGCCAAACGTCTCGCTCAAGCCCACGCAGATGGGTCTTGGGATCTCGCCAGAACTTGCGCGCGAGACGGTGGGGTCCATCGTGGCCAAGGCGGCTGGGATGGGCGGGTTTGTCCGGATCGACATGGAGGACCACCCCACCACCGACGCGACGCTCGCGCTGTGGCGCGCGGTCCGCCCTGCCAACGCGCTCAACGGGCCCATCGACGGCGGGCCCGATGTGGGCATCGTCATCCAGGCCATGCTCCGCCGGTCCGAGGCCGACGTTGAGATGTGCGTTGCCGAAGGCGCCCGGGTGCGGCTGTGCAAGGGCGCATACAAGGAGCCGTCCTCCGTTGCCTTCCCCGATAAGCCCGATGTGGACGCCAGCTACGAGCGGCTGATGCTGCGGTTGATCCGCGCCGGCCGCTACCCCGGTCTCGCCACGCACGATGAGCGGCTGATCGCCCGCGCCACCGCAGTCGCCAAGGCCGAGGGGATCCCCGCGGACCGCTTCGAGTTCCAGATGCTCTACGGCATCCGGCGCGATCTCCAGGAGAAGCTTGTGGCCGAGGGCTGGCGCGTCCGCGTCTACGTCCCGTTTGGCAGCCAGTGGTATCCGTACTTCATGCGCCGTTTGGCTGAGCGCCCCGCCAACGTCACGTTTCTGCTCAAGAACATGTGGCGGGACCGCGGCCGCGCCTGACGTCAGCGCCGAGGGCGCCAACCCCCACAGGAATCGAAAGAGCCGCTGGATGGGCCTCCAGCGGCTCTTCTGTGCTCAACCGGTGAGGGGCACCTCACCGGTGGCGATTACCAGCGCTTTGCGGAGTCAATGACCACGATGGCCGCGGCGATCGAGCCAAGGAACATCGTCGCGCGGTTGAGGTACCAGCGGAGCGTTGTCTTCATCCCGGTGTCCTGTCGTTCTGTCCTCCGCGAGATTGGGCCATCTCGCGCCGAAGGGAGGACGAACGTACGCGTGGTACCCCCCATTCGTGCATGGCCCGTTAGTACTGGTACCCCATAGTCCTATCGGGGTACCCAACGGACGGAACGGGTGGCAGCGGTGTGGATGCGTGGGCTCTGGGCCTGTGTCGGGGCGCACCACACGTTCACATCAGGTTCCGGCATGATCCCCGCATGAGTAGTACGACGCCTGTCCCCACCGCGCCGGGCCGCCCGCCGCGTGCCGATCTCCGCAGCCGGATCCTTGCCGGTGAGTCAACCATCGGCGCCTGGGCATCGCTCGCGTCGCTTGCGTCCACCGAGCTGCTGGCGCGCACCGGCTTTGACTGGCTTGTTGTGGACCTTGAGCACGGCGCCTCCACCGAGGCCGACCTGCACGGGCAACTGCTGGCCGTGCAGGGGACCCCCACGAGCGCGCTCGTCCGCGTCCAGTCCGCAGAGCGCATGCGTGTTGGGCGGGCCCTCGACACCGGCGCAGACGGGCTGATGATCCCGCGGCTGGAGACCGAGGCCGAGGTGGCGGAGACCGTGTCCTGGATGCGCTATCCGCCGGCTGGCATCCGCGGGCTCGCGTTGTCCACGCGCGGTGCGGGCATGGGCGCCTACACGCACGACACTGTTGCAGCCGAGATCAACCCGCGGATCACCGGCGTCTTCCAGATCGAGTCGCCGCTGGCGGTTGCGAGCGCTGCAGCAATGGCCGCCCTGGATGGCGTGGACGTGCTCTTCGTTGGACCTGCTGACCTGTCGCACGCGATGGGCATCCCGGGCCGGTTTGACGAGCCCGCGTTCATCGCCGCGCTTGAGACGGTGGTTGCGGCGGCGCGGGCCCACGGCAAGGCCGCCGGGATCCTGCTCAAGGACGGAGCCGCCATCCCGCCCTACCGCGATCGCGGGTTCACGTTCATCGGCGTGGGCTCGGACACCGGCTGGGTGACCGCGGGCGCAAAGGCGCAGCTGGCGGTGGCCAAGGCGGCGATGGCCGGGTAGCAGCCGGGCATATGGGTGGGCCGCTTGGTGGGCCGCATGGGTGGGCCGCATGGGTGGGCCGCTTGGGTGGGCCGCATGGGTGGGCCGCTTGGTGGCCCAACTGCGCGGTAGCCATGCGTTTGGTCCGCCCAGCGGGCCACTTGCGCGGCGGCAGCGGCCTGGAGCGCGCAGTTGGTCCGCTGGCGAGGCCAATCAGCGCGGGCACTGCGCGGTTGGTTCACTGGGTGGCCCGGCGCCGCCCCGGCTGAACTAGTCCTCGCCCAAGTGCACGGCCGGTTGCGGCATCGACCCCGCGCCCTCGCGGCCCCCTGACCCAGTCTGTGAGAGCAGCACACCAGCAAGGATCAGCGCACCCCCGGCCAGTTGGATGGGGTTGAGCCGTTCGCCAAGCAGAATCCCGGCAGCGACGATGGTCCACAGCGGCTCCACCGTGGACACCAGCGACGCCTGCGCCGCGCCAATCCGCTGCGAGCCCGCGTAGAACGCCTGCACCGCGATAAACCCGGCCACCACGCCCACTCCAACGATGCCGGGCCAGGCCGCGACCGGGACATCGGCGGGCAGCACCGGATGCCCGGTCGCAAGGTTCCACACCCAGTACACAACCCCGGTGGACGTCAGCATCACCGCGCCGATCACGGACGCTGTGGCGCCCCCATCGGACCCGTGGCCCACACGCTCGGACGTTTCGCCGCCAAGCCTCGCCGCCACGATGATCCAGACGGAGTAGAACAGGGGCGCGGCCACCACCAGCAGCAGCGGTCCGATGGGTGGCGCCGTTGCGGTGTCGATGCCGCCAACCGCCAGCACCACGCCCGCAACCGCGATCCCCAGCGCCAGCCACGCACGGCCACCCTCGAGCGGACGGCCCAGCCGCTGTGCCAGCACGGCCACCACGGGCGGATACATGTAGACGATGAGCGCCGCAAGCGACAGCGGCACAACGGCGATCCCCGCGAAGTACGTCGCCGTGTTGGTCACGTAGTAGACGCCCAGCCCAATTGAAAAGAGCAGCGTCCGGCCGGGGATCGCCCGGAATGCCCGCCGCGACGACGGCCGCGCCAGCAGGATGGCCCACGCGAGACCGGCCGCGATGAGGAACCGCCAGGCCATCAGCGTCAGCCAGTCTGCGCCCGCAGCGTAGGCCGGCCGGGCGAACAGGCCGCCGGACCCAAAGCCGATGGCGCTGATGACGATGAGGACGATGCCGATGAGGCGGGGCCGGTGCATGAGCCCGAGGGTAGCGAACACCGGCCCCCGTTCGCGGGACTTCTGTCCTGCCAGCACTCGGTGGCCCGTCGTACACTCTCGCCCGTGGCTACCAACACTGAGCGCGCCGTCCTGGCGCGAGTACCCAGCCTAGCGTCGGCACCGCTCACCGTGGTGGGCCGTCGCCTCCCCGTGACTGTGCCCCCGGGCACGTCCATTGCGTGGTGCCTTGCGGCAATCCAGCGGACAGGGACCGGTGACTCCGTGTTCATCACGGACGAGGCGGGCGTCCTGCTGGGCGTCCTCACCGAGCGCGACGTTTTTGGCCGCCTGGTTGGCCCGGACGTGGTGACCGGCATGGACCTCGACGCCAAGGTTGAGACTTACATGACCACGGACCCGCACACGCTGCGGCTGGACCAGACCGTGCGTGACGCACTGGAGCTGATGCAGTCCGGGCGGTTCCGCAATGTCCCTGTGGTGGATGACAGCCGACGCCTGGTTGGCGTTGTGCGCCAGATCGACATTCTCAAGTTCCTGGCTGAGTCGTTCCCGGAGGAGCTGCTCAACCTGCCACCCCGACCCCACCAGCGCATGGAGCAGGCCGAAGGCGGATGACGACAACACCAGCTGGGCCCGCTCGCGAGACCGTCGAGCTCGATCGGGTCACGATCCGCTTCGCTGGGGACTCCGGCGATGGCATGCAGCTCACGGGCACCCAGTTCACGCGGACCGCGGCCGTGTTCGGCAACGATGTCAGCACCTTCCCTGACTATCCCGCGGAGATCCGCGCCCCCGCAGGTTCGCTGCCGGGCGTCTCCGGTTTCCAGCTGAGCTTCTCGGGCTCGGACATTCACACGCCGGGTGATGCGCCTGACGTGCTGGTGGCGATGAACCCGGCTGCGCTCAAGACCAACGTGGTTGACCTGCCGGCCGGCGGCGCGGTCATCGTCAACAGCGACGCGTTTACAGCCGCCAACCTGTCGAAGGCCAACTACGCGGCCAACCCGCTGTCTGACGGGTCGCTCAAGGCCTACAAGGTCTTCGAGGTCCCGGTCTCCACCCTCAACGCGGCTGCGCTTGAGGGGCTGGAGATGACCAGCAAGCAGATCGACCTCACCAAGAACTTCTTCTGTCTTGGCCTGATGTTCTGGCTCTACCAGCGGTCCATGGAGCCCACGCTCAAGTGGATCGACCAGAAGTTTGGCAGCCGCCCGGTGATCGCTGAGGCCAACAAGCGCGCGCTCACGGCTGGCTACTCCTTTGGCGACACCACGGAGATGTTCCACACCACCTACAACGTGCCCAAGGCAAAGCTTGCCCCCGGCACGTAC
>CAIXZV010000290.1 GCA_903924005.1 uncultured Chloroflexota bacterium
CGGGAGACGGTGAACCCCAGCCCCTCGTAGAGCGCAAGCGCGCCCGTTGGGTTGGCGCCATCGACGCCCAGCCACGCCTCCACCATGCCGCGGTCGCGAAGCACGGAAAACGACGCCGTGCACAGCGCCTTCGCCACCCCGCGCCCGCGCCACGGCCGCCGCACGGACACCCGGTCCAGCCAGCCGCGCTGCACGCCAAGCGCATCGTTCTCATCCTCGGAGATGGCGTTCATCACCACGGCCGCCACCTGGTTCCCATCCCAGGCGACGCACCAGAGCGCCGTGTTGATCTCCGGGCCGTTGAAGCGCGCGGCAAAGTCCGAGTCCAGCCCCGGCGTGTGGCCCCAGTGGTCCTGGAAGGCTTCGACGTCGGCATCAAAGATCGCGCGGTGGTCACGCTCCACCACGGGCCGCAGCTCCAGACCCGCCGGCAGCGGATGTGAGGGCAGAACACCGGTGAGCGGTCGACGCATCTCAAAGCCATACCGGACCGGGACAAAGCCCTCGGCCGTGAGCAGCGCGATATCGGCCAACTGGACGTCCAGCGCATACGTGCGAAGCTCGCGCGGCCATGGCCGTGGATCAGCTGCAAGCAGCGGCACGAGTGCCAGACGCGTGCGCTCAAACAGGGCGGTGCCGATCCCGCGGCGTCGCCACTCCGGCCGCATGCCGGCCCAGGTCTCGCCCACGATGGTTTCGTCACGCTGGCGCTTGCGCCCAATCGCGAAGGCAACGGGAACCCCGTCAACCTCGGCGATGTGCAGGTCGCGCCCAAGCTGGAACTCGGCCGAGTCCGGCAGCTCCGCTGCGATCTGCTCGGCGAACTGGACCTCGTCAAGCCCGTCGCCGCGGTTGGCCGCGTTGATGATGTTTGCGATGGCGCCCCAGTCGTCCGGTGTGGCGCCGCGCAGGCGGAAGCCGGGGATCTCCGACGTCACTTCTTGCCTCCGTACTTGCGCGTCTGGTGCTCCCGCGCCGCCAGCTGGATCGTCTTCCACTTGCGGGTTTCGGCCTCGCGCACCAAGCGGTCGGTGGCACGGGCAACGTGTCCGGCCTCGCGCTCAAGCTTTCGATACGCCTCCATGCGGTCGGCGTCCAGGGTGCCGTCGGCAAGCGCGGCCTGAATGGCGCAGCGGGGTTCTTGCTCGTGATGGCAGTTGGCAAATCGGCAGAGCGCGGCCAGATCCAGGATGTCCGCAAAGGTTGCGTCCAGCCCGGCATCGGCTCTGGCCACGCCCAATGACCGGATCCCGGGGGTGTCCACCAGCAGCGCGCCGCCCGGCAGACGGAGCAGCTGTCGATGCGTGGTGGTGTGTCTGCCCTTGCCGTCCGAGGCCCGGACCGCGCCCGTGCGCATGATCTCGCGCCCGGCGATGGCGTTGACCAGGGTGGACTTGCCCGCGCCCGATGACCCCAGCACCACCGCTGTCCGGCAGGGCTGGAGGTAGTCCGCGGCAAGTTGCGCAACGCCCTCACCGGTGAGCGCGGCGATCAGCCTGACGTCCACGCCCGGCGCGATGGCTTGCGCGGACGCCACATACTCGTGCGGATCGGTTGCCATGTCCGCCTTGTTGAGGACGATGACGGGTGTTGTGCCCCCTGCCCACGCCACCGCGACATAGCGCTCAAGACGGCGCAGGTTGAAGTCTCCGTCAAGCCCTGTGACGACAAGAGCGATGTCGATGTTGGCCGCGAGCACTTGCTCTGTGGAGGCTTGGCCCTCGTCGTCGCTGC
>CAIXZV010000291.1 GCA_903924005.1 uncultured Chloroflexota bacterium
CACACCACGCGTGCGTCACTGGTGACCGCAAGCGCGCCGTAGCCCGCCTGTCGCCCAACCCAGGCGATCCCCGCCTCGCCCATCGCGAACGCCGCCGTTGCGTAGGCGTCAGCCAGCGCTAGTTGTGGCCCCACCACGGTCATGCTGCGCAGCTCGCGGGGAGCAAGCCCTGTGTGCGGGTCAACAATGTGGTCGCCGCGCTCGTACAGACCAGATGTGGCGACGGCAACGTCCCGCACCGCCAGGATCGCCGCCGTGTTGAGCGGCAGGTCCGGATGCCGGATGCCGATGCGCCAGGCCACCCCGGGCTCCGCCTCGCCAATCACCACCAGGTCGCCGCCGGCTGCAACCTGCGCGTTCCGGGCGCCGGCGAGGCGCAGCAGCGTGATCGCCTCGTCCACAGCCCAGCCCTTCACCACGCCCGTGGGGTCGGCTCGGCCATCGGCCCGGTGGGCGCGCTGGTTGAAGGCGCCGCCGCTGCGGTCGCGCACCTCGTCGGCAAGGGTGAACATGGCGCGCACGTCGGGCGAGGCGTCTGCAAGCGCCAGCGCTCCGGTCCCCACACGCGTGACCTCGCTGTCGGTCCGGTACGGGCTAAACCGCCGGTCAACATCATGGAACCAGGCAACCACGTCCGCGATGGCCGCCGGGTCCACAAGCGGCGCCCGCACATCGATGGTCACCGCCGTCCCCATCACGCGCTCCACGTGGAGCTGGCGGTGCGTGCCGGGCGCCATGAGCCTCGCTACTTCGCGCTGTCGAGCGCTGCCTGCAGCGACTGCGCGTACGCGTTGCTGGTGAATGTGGCTCCCGAGACGCCGTCGATGTTGGCGCCCTGCGCGGCCAGGGCCTGCTGGCGCAGCATCGGCTCAACCTGTTGCGAGATCCGGCCGGATCGGCCGCCTGTTGGCAGCTGGAGTGCGGTGACTGCGGTGATCTTGCCCCCGGCGAGGGTTGCCTGGACCTGGACCGGGCCCCAGCGCGTGTTGATCAGGGGCCCGGTGACGGTCTTCGAGCCTGTTGTAGAAGGGACCGGCGCAGCCGTGTGTCCGGCACGACCCCCGGCCTGCACCGAGATCCGGTCGGGCGTCTGAAAGCTGAGCAGCAGCACGAGGGCCGCTGCCACAAGCGCGGTGGCGACAAGCGGGCGCTTTGGGATCCGGAGCCCTGCCATGTGCGATTGGGGGTTCATCAGTAGGAGAACCGCTCGGCGTGGATCTGGCTGCGCGGGACGCCAAGCATCCAGAGCGTGTGGTCCACGGTGTCCATCATGCCGTCAGGCCCGCAGACGTAGACGTCGTGCTCTGCGATGTCAGGTACAAGCCTGCGAATCGACGCTGGGCCAAGCGGGTCGCTCCCCATCCGCTGGCGGTGACCCACCAGATAGCGCACCACGGCCTTGCGCTGCTTGGCGAGGAGGTCCAGTTCGTCCTTGAACACAAGGTCTTCCTTGCGGCCCGCGCGGTACAGCAGGACAAGCTCGCCCGGCGCGGCGGCCGTTGATTCCAGAAGCGCCCGGAGCGGCGCGATGCCGATGCCGCCCGCGATCAGCGTGACCTTGCGCCTTGTCCTGCGCGCGCCGGTCATGACGCCGTACGGACCCTCAATAAACACACGTGTGCCCACAGGGATGGTCTGCAGCTTGCGGGTGCTGTCGCCCAGCGCCTTGACGGTGATCCGCAGCCAAGCGCCGTTTGGCGCCGACGAGATGGAGAACGGGTGGCCGCGCCACCACCACCCGCGCGTCATGAAGCGGAAGACGAAGTACTGGCCGGAGCGAACCGCCAGCGAGTCAAGCTCCCGGCCCGTCAGGTAGATCGAGGACACGCCCGGCGCCTCCGGCACCACGGCGGCAACCCGAAGCTGGTGGCGGCGGCTTGCCACGATGGGCTGGCCAAGCCGAAACACCAAGATCAGCGCAATCGCGATGTCATAGAGGACCACCCAGTACAGCGTGGCCATCTCGTCGTGGACGAAGTCCGATCCGGTGAACAGCTGGTGGAGGAACGCGAGCGCGATGGCGACATAGGTGCCGATATGGAGCCAGAACCAGAGCTCGTACGGAAGGCGACGCCGGGCGGCCCGGACCGACACAAGACCGGTTGCGATGAAGACGGCGAAGCCCACCAGGCCCCACAGCACAAACGGGTAGGTTCCAAGCAGGACCAGCAGCTCGTCAGGGAGCGAACGGGCGTCGCCGATTGCCCACCCCGTGAGCGTCAGGACCACGTGGCCGCCGATGAGCCACACCGTCCCGAAGCCAAGCCAGCGGTGCCACCACGCAAGGCGGTCCATGCCAAACGCCTCGTCAAGCCACGGGCTGCGGCTCATCAGCACAAGCTGGATCAGCGCGAGATAGGTCCCGAAGAGCGCCGCGAGCTGGCCCCCTGCGCTGAGGGCGCCGCTGGCCGTGCTCAGCTGCTCCAGACCGCCGTGGCGGATCCACATGGCGAGGATCAGGACGCCGTTGCCCGCCAGCAGGGCGCCGATGTCGCGGCTTCGGACGCCCCAGAGACGCGGCAGCGGCACGACCCTCGGCGTGGCACTCATTGGGCTCCACCGCAGTCGTACAAGGCGCCGTTGCCAACGATGGTGATCGCCGTGCAAGCGGACTGGACCCACGCTGAGCGCTCGGAGGCGACGTTGCCCACGCCGTCGCCGCCGAAGAAGCCGCCTGGGCCACCTGGGCCTCCCGGGCTCCCGCCGCGACCGCCCTCGAGCACGTAGCGCAGCCGGCCTTGGCTGATGTAGGCCTTGAGCTGGTCAAGTGTGGGTGCGGGGTCGGAGCCCATGAAGCCGCCCATGGCCATGACGGGTGCACCCGAGGCCAACTGCAGGGGCCCTGCCTGGTTGGCCGAGGACACGGCCACAAGCCAGGCGCTGGACCCGCGGTTGGCGAGGAGGTAGTCCACCAGGGTCTGGTCCACGCCGGCGGGGTCGCCCACAAACCCGCCGAAGCCGCCGGGGCCACCGCCGATGCCGCCCGGCCCGAAGCCGCCCGGCCCGAAGCCGCCCG
>CAIXZV010000292.1 GCA_903924005.1 uncultured Chloroflexota bacterium
CTACACGACGCTCTTCCGATCTAGCCGAAGTAGGCGTCACAGCCGGCAGCAATCGCCGCCTCTGCCATCGCCTCGTTGCCCTTCATCAGGACGCGGCTGGTCGCGAGGGACGCCTCGCCGCCGGTCCCGGGCGGCGAGGCGACGAGCGTGGGCCGGCCCTTGCGGGGCATCTCGATGGTCACCGGCTACGCCCCCATTGGTCGCGCCGCCGCCGGCGGGGCAAAGATGGAGAGCGCCGCATCCGGACACATCCGGGCGCATTTCGCGCAGCTGGTGCACGCATCCGGCTTCGCCAGCCTGGCTGGGTGGTGACCCATGGCGTTGACGTGCGACATGTCGAGCTCAAGCGCGCCCGGTGCGCATGCGTCGATGCACAGGCCGCAGCCCTTGCAGCGCTCCATGGCGACGAGCACGGGCCGGAAGGACTGGGCGTCGCCAGGGAGACGCCGAGGTGGGGCGTCCACGAGCGGAGCGTGCATGGTCATGCGGGTACCTCCAAGCTGAGCATGGCCCGCCATCTCGAGCCCGGCGAGTGCCGGAGTGCGCATCGAGCAGGGCCGTCATGCCCACCTCGTGCGAGGTCCATTCGACCTGTCTGGCGCTACGCTTTGCGCATGGCCAAGTTGACCCCGAAACTCATCCTTGAGGGGGCCCGCCTCACCCACAAGACGGACATTGCGCTTGCGCTCAACGAGCATCCGAGGCTGGTGGGGCCCAGACGCTATCGCTACCACTCGCCGCTGATCAGCGCGGAGTGGTGCGGCTTCACGCCCTGGCCGTGGGGCAGGGGGCCCATCAACTTCGAGCCGGGCGGCGAGGAGGAGGCGCGTGCCCTCGCCGTGTTTGACACCTGGGTCCGGTTGATCGAGCTGCAGCCGCACTACTCGTGGATCATCGACCGGTTCCACCTCTCGGCCCAGGCCTTCCAGTTGACCGAGCACGGCCGCGCGCCGGACTTCACCGCGCTTGAGGAGCGGCTGCGGGCGCTCGACGTGCACCTCGTCCTGTGCACGCGTCGCGACGGCACGTGGGAGGCGGCACGGGCGGAGCGGCTGCTGGTCTCGGGCAACCCGTCCCAGTACGACAACCTTGACCTGTTCCGCCGCGAGCAGGAGCTGCTTCGGCGTCTGGCCGGCGCGTCCGTTCTGCAGGTGCTGGAGCTGGACACCACCGACGGCGATATCGATGCCGCCTGCAACCAGATTGCCGAGTGGATGGCGTCCACCGGCGGTCTCTGGCCGCGCGAGACGCCACCGGTCTGACAGGCCTCCAGCGCCCCGGATAGGTCCCAAATCGCCGGTGCCCTCCGGCCATCGCTGTCCTGCCATCGGCCCGCCAACGTATGCCGAAGGGCACTTATGCGCATTTGCGAATATGGCGATGCTTCAGGCATGGACGAGATCACCATCCTGCAGGCCGAGGTCCTCAAGACCCTGGCGCATCCCCGGCGGCTGGCGATCTTGCACCGTCTGGCGCAGGGTCCATGTGAGGTTGGCCGCCTCGCCGAAGACCTCGACCTGCCGCAGCCCAACGTCTCCCAGCACCTCGCGGTGCTGCGTGCAGCCGGCATCGTCGAGGCCGATCGCGACGGGCGCGAAGTGCGCTACCGCCTCACCGATGGCGACGTGATGGTTGCCTGCAGCGTGATGCGTGCCGTTCTTCAGCGCCGTCTCACCCGGCTTGGTCGCCTGTCCCATCTTGACCAGGCTGCCACGGACCTCATCGAGATCCAGTAGCCGACAGGGAGCACACGTGGACGAGAGCCTGAACCTGGTGGTCTTCTCTGGCACCGACGACAAGCTCCAGGCGGTTGCGGTGCTTGCGGCCGGCGCCGCCGCGCTGGGGAAGCCTGTGAACCTGTTCCTGCAGTACTGGGCGCTGGACGCCTTCACCAAGGCCAAGATCAACAGCGACCACGGGCTTGCGCCGGAGGCTGGTTCCGCGGGCCGGGCTGCCGTGGACGCGCTCGCCAAGGCAGGGCAGGCGCCTTGGGCTGAGACCCTCCGCCAGGCCAAGGGCATCGGCGGCGTGGACATCCAGGCCTGCTCGCTCTCGATGGACCTCCTCAACCTTGAGGAGTCCGACCTCGATCCGCTTGTGGACGGCGTGGAGGGTGTGACCGCGTTCTACCTCAATGCCGGCGAAGGCCAGATCGTCTTCATCTAGGTGATAGCGCGGCGTCACGCCGCGAGAAGGAGTTTCCGAATGGCTGCAGATGTCCAGGTGGACGCGAAGGGCCTCAACTGCCCAATGCCGATTGTGAAGACGGCGCAGGCGATCAAGGGGCTCGCCTCGGGCCAGCTGCTCGAGGTTCTGGCCACTGACCCGGGATCCGTGAAGGACTTCGCGGCCTGGGCCAAGACCACCGGCAACGAGCTGGTTGAGCAAACGGTTGACGGCGGCGTCTTCCGCTTCGTCATGCGCAAGAAGTAGGGATTGTCCGATGACCGTTGCAGAACTCCCCATGGCGGCTCCGGCTGCCCCTGCCCCTGAGGCCACCCCGCGCGGCCTCGCGATGATCTGCTACAGCGGCGAGCTGGAGAAGACCTGGGCAGCGATGATCCTGGCCTCGACGGCTGCCGCGATGGGCATGCCCACCAAGGTGTTTGTCACCTTCTGGGGCCTCCAGACGTTTGTGAAGCCTGAGAAGCGCATCACGGGCAAGAACTGGATGCAGAAGATGCTCTCGATGATGTCCCGCCCGGGCATCGGTCACCGCAAGCTGTCCAAGATGAACTTCCTGGGCATGGGCCCCTGGATGATGTTCCAGCTAGCCAAGCAGTACGGCGTGTCAAAGCCCGCCGAGTTGCTTGAGGCCGCCGCCGCGATGGGCGTCGAGTTTGTCCCGTGCCAGATGACGATGGACATGTTTGGGCTCACCCGCGAGGACCTCATCGACGGTATGGGCGAGCCGGTTGGCGCGGCCACGTACCTCTCGTACGTTGCCGAGGGTTCCGCCCCAATCTTTATCTAGCACCCACCTGGTCGCCGGGCGTGCCCCGTATCCCGGCACGCCCGCGGAAGGGAACTGATCCATGACCGAGACCGCACTCCCCCAGGTC
>CAIXZV010000293.1 GCA_903924005.1 uncultured Chloroflexota bacterium
CCGCTGTCATCCTGTGGGCCAATCCCTTCGCCAGTCAGGCCGACGTGGTGTGCGGCACCGACACCACGTTCTCGCCCGCGTGTGTGGCCGTCCTGGCCATCACCGACCGGCTTGACGTTGTCCAGGGGATCTCCACCGGCGTCAGCAACGGCGTTGGGTTTGGCGTCCCGCGCGACAGCTACTGGCCGCGCGGAGTTGCGGCGATGCTTGCGATGGGCATCATCCTTGTGCTCCTCTCTTCGCAGCTGCTCTCGCCCACCCGCCGCTGGCGCCGACCGCGCATCGCGCTGCGGCTGCCTCGGCGACAGTCCACCCCCGTCATCCCTGCGGAAACCGTAGCGCCCTCTGCGGCGTCCATGGCGCCAGACGTTCCAGACGCAACGTCCGCCAATTCCGGAGGGAACTCCGCATGACCGCACGCCAACGCTCCGTGGGAGCCCGGGGCAAGACCGCCGGCGTACGCCTGCTTGCGTCGCTCCGGGGCCGGGGCGTTCGGCGACCCGCTCTGACGCCTGCGATTGGGGTCCCCGCTGACCCCGCAACACTGCAGGCGCCCATCGATCCGGTCCTCCTCCAGTTGCGCAGCGCGCTTGTTGCGCACAGGGGCCGGCTGTGGCTGCGCCGGGCCGTGCGTCGGGCGTGGATGGCGGGTGCCGTGGTCGTATCCGCTGAGCTGCTCCTCGTCGTTGCGCGGCGTCTGTGGCCGCTGGAGGAGGCGCCGTTCATTGGGGCAGCGATCCTTGTGGCCGGTGCTCTGGGTCTGCTGGTCCTTGTGGTCAGGGTTCGTCCGTCCATCGGCGAGACCGCGCTGGCCGTGGATGCTGAGGCTGGTGCAGGCGACGCCATCGCGTCTGCCCTGTCGTTTGGTGCCGAGCACCCAGCGCCAGACACCGCCGATCCCACCGCGCCAGGACCTGCAGCTGAAGCCGCAATTCACGATCGGTTCATCATCCGCCAGCGGCGGGACGCCCTGCGCCGGCTCAACCTTGTGGAGGCATCGCTGTTTGGGCCGCGCCGGCCGGGCAGGGCGGCCGCTGTTGCGCTTGCCGCGGTCGTCCTGATGGTTCCGGCGCTGCTCCTGCCAAACCCGCAGGACGCGGTGATCAACCGCAACCGCGCGCTCCGCGAGGAGGCCGCCCAGCAGGCACGGCGTCTGGACCAAGTGGCCCAGACCCTTGAGGCGCGAGGTGCCAACGCCAACGACCCCCGCACGCAGCTCGCCCAGCAGCTGCGCCAGCTCGCCGAACAGCTGCGCTCCAAGCCCGGCGATCTCCAGTCCAACCTCGCCAAGCTTGGCGCCGTCGAGGATGGCGTCCGAGCCCAGCTTGATCCCGCCAGCGAGCAGAAGGCGTCGGCGCTTGCAGCGGCATCCCGAGCGCTCTCGCGGACCTCCAGCGCGGACCAGCAGGCCAACCCGGCTGGCGATCCGAAGCAGGCCCATGAGGACCTCACAAAGCTTGGCGACAAACTGAGCACCATGACAGCTGATCAGCAGAAGGCGATGGCCGCGGCATTGGCCGGGTTGCAGAGCCAGGTGAGCCAGGCGGACGCCACCGCCGGTCAAGCACTGCAGGACGCAGTCTCGAGCCTTGCGCAGGGCGATATCCCCGGGGCAAAGGATGCGCTGGACCGGCTGGGCAAGGCGCTTGAGGCGGCTGGCGCCAAGGTGCAGCAGAACCGGGACCTCGCCTCGGCCGCGTCAAATCTTCAGGACGCCCGTCGCAACCTCGCCAATGCCGGCGGCCAGCAGTCCGGGCAGACCGGGCAGCAGGGATCGGGCCAGCAGGGATCGGGCCAGCAAGGCAACGGGCAGCAGGGCAACGGGACCGGCGGCTCGGGCAATCCGGGCGCCAGCGGCAGCGGACAGGGGCAGGGCGGTTCGCCCAACCCCGGTGGCAGCGGCCAGGGCAACGGGACCGGCGGCTCGGGCAATCCGGGCTCCAGCGGTCAGGGTCAGGGTCAGGGCCAGGGCCAGGGTCAGGGCCAGGGTCAGGGTCAAGGCCAGGGCCAGGGCCAGGGTCAGGGCCAGGGCCAGGGCCAGGGGC
>CAIXZV010000294.1 GCA_903924005.1 uncultured Chloroflexota bacterium
CTTTACGTCCGCGAGCTGCGCTGACATGGTGGTGACTTTGGCCTGCGTGGCCGTGAGGTTGTCGGTGATCCCGTTGAGCTGGTCCTGCGTCGAGGCGATCTGCCCAGAAATCGACGCCTGTGACGCCGTCAACTGCGCGATGAGCGCCTTCTGACGGGCGATCTCCTTCTCGAGCGCACGCTGCTGCGCCTGGGCATTGGCCAGGTCGTCACCGTTGACGGGCCCCGGGGCCAGAACCGAACCACCGATCAGCCCAACCAGGAGCGGGGCGATCAGCGCGGCCGCGAACAGGCGGCGGCGGAGACTGGTTGTTCTTGGGAAGCGGCTGGCGTCGTGGCGGGTCAACGAGATGGCGTCCTCATCGCGCGAGCGGGCTGGTGATTGGGTCCCGGGGCCTTGGCAGCAGCGAAACACATGCAACGACACGCTCGCCGGATACGGAGCCGTCACGGAGGGCACTACCGAGACGACAGGAACCGGCGCTCACGCGGAGTGTACCAGCGCACGGCAACCCCTTGTCCAGACCGCAATGCGGCGCGGCGCACGGGCGGCTCACTCTTGCCCCAGGCATCGCCCGAATATTCCAAGAAGGACTTGCGGGGCGCCTATGCGCCGCGTTCTGGCGGCAGATGCGGTTGGCGAGGGTACGAGTATTCCTCGGAGGCATCTCGTGAAAACCAGAGCACGCAAACGTGTCAAATCGTGGCCTCGCCAAGGTCCCGTTGGACTGGCCGCCGTGGCCTGGCCGGGCGCGCAGTCCTTCTTGGAATATCCGGTGCGGCTACACCCAAGCGGCCAGCGGTCCGTCCGGCTATCGAAACGGCCCGGACCACGAGGGCCCGGGCCGTTGTCGTCAGCTCAGAGAGCTCGCGGAGCTCAGGGCATCCAGGCCTTCCAGGTGTCCGGATGCTCGTTGATCCACTGGATCGCGGCCTGCGCGTCGTTCATGTTCTTGTTGGTGATGAGGTCGGCGACCTCGTTCTGATCCTTGTTGGACCAGCTGAAGTTCTTGATAAACGTCTGTGCGGCGCCGCCCTGGCTGAACCAGGCGGTCCGGACGATCTTGTTGAGCGTGTAGGACGGGTAGTCGCAGGCAACCTTCTTGAGGTCCGCGTCGCAGCCGGCCGTGTACGCCGGCAGGTTGATCTTGACGAGCTTGATCTCGCTCAGCAGCCACTGCGGATCGTAGAAGTAGCCGATGAGCGCGGTCTTGTTCTTGTCTGCCTGCTGGTAGGCGGTGATCGACGCCGCCTCACTGCCGGAGAAGACGTCCTTGAAGTTGAGCTTGAGGTTGTCGATCAGCGCCTGGTCGTACTGCACAAACGTCGGGTCGGCACCAAGGAACTGGCCCTTGTCGCCGGACTCGGACGTCTTGAACAGGTCCGCGTACTTGTTGAGGTTGTTCCAGTCGGTGATGTCGGGGTACTTGTCAACCATCCAGCCCGGGACGTACCAGCCGATGATGCCGGTCACGCCGTTGGGGCCCGCGTCCTGGGCGAGCTTGTCGGTGGTGATGTACTTCTTCTCGAGATCCGGGTGGCCCCAGTTCTCAAGGATCACGTCAACTTCGCCGGTGGCGAAGCCCTGCCAGGCAACTTCCTCGGCCAGGGTGTTGGTGGTGACCTTGTAGCCCATCTGCTGCAGCAGGCACTGCGCCACGGCCACGTTGGCCTCTGCTCCAACCCACTGGTTGATCATCAGCGAGACGGTGCCCTTGGAGCCATCGCCCTTGCAGGTGGCTGCCGCTGCCGTGGGGGCCGCGGTGGGGGCAGTGCTCGCGCCGGTGGTGGCGGCCGCCGTCGGGGCGGCGGCGGTGGGCGCGGCGGTGGGCGCCGGCGTGGCCGAGCTCTTTGCGCAGCCGGCCACGATGACCATCGCGACCATCGCGAGAGCCAGGGCTTTGCGTGTCTTGGTGTGCTGCATCCTGGTTGCTCCTCCTCCTGGTGCCGGCCTAGCCGGCGGTACCCGTGCCATCGCGGCGAACGCCGCCGGCACCCTGTGTGATCCGATCGAGCAGGATCCCCAGCAGGACAATGGCGAGACCGGCCGCGAGGCCCTTGCCAAAGTCCTTGCCCTGGGCAAACCCGGTGATGACGTCGTAGCCTAGCGCCCCCGCGCCAACAAGGGCACCGATGACCACCATCGAGAGAACCATGACGATCCCCTGGTTGGCGGCAAGCAGCAGCGCCTGGCGAGACATCGGCAGCTGCACCTTCCAGAGCAGCTGTGCGGCCGTTGCTCCGGACGCGGTTGACGCCTCCACCACGGCTGCCGGGACGGACCTGATCCCCACGTCCACCAGCCGGATGACCGGCGGCAGCGCGTAGATGACCGCGGCCACGATGGCCGTGAAACGCGTGGGGTTGAACAGCGCCAGCGCCGGAATGAGGTAGACAAAGGCCGGCAACGTCTGGGCCATGTCCAGGAACGGCCGCAGGAAGGCTCGGAACCGGTCGTTGCGCGCGGAGAAGATGCCGATGACGAGGCCGATCGCCAGCGTCAGCAGCGTGCCGACGACCACCGTGGCCATCGTCTGCATGCTGTGCTCCCAAAGGCCCAGCACCACGATCAGCGCGGCGCAGACCCCGACAATCACCGCCGCCCGGCGGCCTGAGGCAAACCAGGCCACGGCCATGAGCGAAGCACCAACCAGCCAGACGGGCGCCTGGGTCAGCACACCTTCCAGCGGGTTGAGCACAAGGGTTGTCGCGAGGTCCTTGAAGCCGAGCGTGATGGGCTGGAACGCGCCGGTGAACCAGCCGACGATCGCGTTGACCGGGTCGCGGAACGAGAACAGCAGCGTGTCGGGGAACGTCGTGGCGTCAAGGAAGGCCGGCGCCGCAAGGCCGATCACCACGATGGCGATGGGCAGGGCAACCGTGACCAGCCTGCCGCCCGGACGCTTGCGGGCTGCCCGCTCGCGCGGGTCAAGCCACTCGGCCACGGCCGCAGTGAGCCGGTCCAGCATGATCGCGAGGATCACAATGGCGATGCCAGCGTCAAACGCGCCGCCGACGTTGACCTTGGACAGCTCGCGCTGGAGGTTTCGGCCAAGGCCGGGCGCGCCGATGAGCGATGTGATGACCACCATCGAGAGCGCCAGCATGATCGTCTGGTTGACCGCCAGGCCAATCGCCTTGCGCGACAGCGGGATCAGCACCTTTCGGAGCACCTGGTTGTCTGTGGCGCCGAGGGATCGGGCCGCCTCCACCGTGGTTGCGGAGACCTCTCGGATGCCCAGTGCTGTGATTCGGATGGCCGCCGGGATGGCGAAGATCAGCGTGGCCACGCTGGCCGGGGCCACGCCAATCAAGAAGAGCAGCGTGATGGGTGTGAGGTAGGCCATCGCGGGCATGATCTGCATGAAGTCCAGGATGGGCGACATACCCGCCTGCACCCGTGCGCTCCGCCCGGCGAAGATGCCCAGCGGGATGCCGATGATCAGCGCCAGCAGGACGGCCGCGAGGACCATCGACAGGGTGGCCATGCTCGGGTCCCAGAGGCCAAGGGCGCCGAGGGTGGCGAAGCCGAAGCCCGCGATAAGGCCAAGGCGAATGCTGCCGAATGCGACCCCGATGGCGGCGGCAAGCGCGATGACGCCCGGCCAGCCCAGCGAGGCCAGCAGGTTGTCGAGCAGGCTGACCAGCCCCGCGATGGCCAATCGAATGGGCTCAAGGAGCGTGCGGTTCTGGTCAACCCAGTCTCGGACGCCGTTGAGTGTCCGGAACAGGTCGTAGTCGTCGTTGTGGGGCAGCGTCCACTGCCCGTGGAAGAGCGCGAAGATGACGACCGCGGCCAGCGCGAGGACGCCGGCGACCGTTCGCCGCGTCACGCGCAGACCCGTGGCGCCCGCGGTGGCGCCCAGCGCGGTCACGCCGAAGCGCCCGGCTCGAAGCCGGCAATCGCCGCCAGGATCTGGACGCGGTCCACCATGCCCACAAGCTTGCCGTTGTCCATCACCTTGATGGGACGGTCCGTCTCGGCTGCCACATGCACCGCTGTGCGGATGATGGTGGAGCTCTCGAACTCAGGGCCGTCAAGCGGGTCGTCCGGGCGGACGTCGCGCATGATCCAGCCCAGCGTCAGGACGTAGCTCTTGGGGACGTCCTGGACAAAGTCCGCCACGTAGTCGTCAGCGGGCGCGCCAACGATCTCCTCAGGCCGGCCAATCTGGACGATGGCGCCGTTGCGCATGATCGCCACGTGGTCGCCAAGCTTGAGCGCCTCGGCAAGGTCGTGGGTGATGAAGATCATCGTCTTGCCCACTTCGTTGTGGAGTCGGATGACCTCGTTCTGCATATCGCGCCGGATCAGCGGGTCAAGGGCGGAGAAGGGCTCGTCAAAGAACATGACCGCCGGGTCCACGGCGAGCGCCCGGGCGAGACCGACCCGCTGCTGCATGCCGCCGCTCAGCTGATCGGGGTAGCGGTCCGCCTGACCGTCGAGACCCACGAGGCTCAGGAGCTCTGCCGCCCGATCGCGGCGACCCTTCTTGGCCTCGCCCCGGATCTCCAGGCCAAACGCCACGTTGTCGATGACCCGGCGGTGCGGCAGGAGCCCGAAGTGCTGGAACACCATGCTGAAGCGATGGCGGCGCAGCTCGCGGAGGCGGGCCATGCTGGCCTTGCCGATGTCCTCGCCGTCAAGGAGGACCTCGCCGGCCGTCGGTTCGATCAGGCGGGTCAGGCAGCGGATCAGCGTGGACTTGCCGGAGCCCGACAGACCCATGACAACGAAGACTTCGCCGGGCTTGACGTCAAAGCTGACATCGCGGACGGCCACGTTGGAGCCGGTGGCTGTGCGGAGCTCGTCGCGGGCAAGTTCGGCCAAGGGCGTGCCAATGATCTTGTGCTCACCCGGGCCAAAGATCTTCCAGAGGCCCTTCACGGAGATGGCCGACGTGCCGCCGCCCACGACGGCCGCCGAGGCCTCCGAGGCCGATGACGCTGCACCGCCGGCAGGCACGCCCGCAGGCACAAGCTCCGGCCCGGGAGCCGGGTATTCAGCCGTCATGCCGTGCGGCACGCGCTGCAGGAGCGCGCCCCCTGCTGGTCGCCCGTCCGCGAGCGTGTGTACGCCACGTGCCACCCTCCTCCAGATCGACGCTGCGGGCTGCGCCCGCGCCGAGTTGCCCGACAGTATGCCCATCGCCGGGCCCCAACGGAAACCCATGATCTGCGGGGCGGTCCACAACCACGTCGCGGAGCACCGATGCTGCTCGCCAGAGGTGTGACCCAGGCGCCGCCACGGGCGCCGCCACATGTGCCGCGGCCCTCCACAGTGGCGTCCCGATGAAGACTTCACCATCCCGTGCGCCACGTGCGCAGATCCGTGAGATTCCGGGCCCTCCTTCACGGCTCCATGCGGCTGGCGCGCGAATCCGTGAACACTTCATCCATCCGTGCGCCACAGTGGCGGTCGCCGGGCAGCTCAGCGCGGCCGCAACTTCGGGTGAACGGCGATGCCA